>CAIUDO010000506.1 GCA_903897935.1 uncultured Pseudomonadota bacterium | reverse complement strand
GCGCACCTGCAGCTCGGCCACGCGCGCCTCGCCCACGACGTCTTGGAGGGCGCCCCGGCCCCGAAGGCGCCGATCGCTCGCGCGCGCCTCGTGTCGCTGCGCGCGCGCGCCCACTTCGCGATGGGCCGCGACCTGCTCGCCGTTGCGCTCAAAGAGCTGCCCGACGAGGTCGGCCGTCTCGACCGGGTCGACGTCGGCCGGGTGCTGCTGGCGTGCGGGGGGGAGGGGGCCGAGCCGCACACCTTCGGCGCCCGCAAGGAGTACCTGGACCGCGCCGCGAGCTTGCTGCATGGCGAAGACGCAGGTCGCGCCGCCGATCTACGCGACCGCATGCTGGCGACGCCGGGGGCGACGCTCGATCTGGTCGCCGAGCTCGTCGAGTCGTTGGATGATCCTCGCGCGTTCCCTCGCGCGGTCGCTCGCTTGGTCCGCGGCGCGCTGGGCGCCAACCGCGTGCTGATCCTCGTCCGGCTGCCGGGTCTCGGCAACCAACGAGGCTTCGAGGACCTGTCCCGGGCCGAGGTCGCCGGCATCAGCGACGAGGTCCTGCGGCGCATCCAGCGCCCCGGCGACGTCTGGTACGCGGAAGACGCCGTCGCCGATCCGAAGATCATCGCGGTCTCCCGGACCGTGGCGACGTTCCGCATCCGCTCGCTCGTCGCGGTCGCGATCCCGTACGACGGAAAGGCGATCGGGGCGTTGTACGTCGACGATCTTCAGCGGCGCGGCCGCTTCGGCGACAACGACGTCTCGTTGTTGCAGCGGCTCGCGGCGACGATCGGGCGCGTCGTCGGGGGGCGGATCGCGGTGCGGGGCGGCGGCGTCGAGCGCCTCGATCCCGTCGACTTGTACGGGCTGTTGCTGTGTGACTCCGAGCGCGTGCGCGCGGTGCGTGAGACCCTCGAGGCGGCCCGCGCGCTCAATCAGGCGAACCTGCTGCTCACCGGGCAGTCGGGTGCTGGAAAGACGGAGTTCGCCCGGCGGATCGCGAAGGAGGTCTTCGGCCTTCGTGGCCTGCACGAGGTCCGGCTCACCCGGTACCCGGTGGAGCGACTCGTCGGGCTGCTGCACGGGACGGCGCCCGGCGACTTCACGGGGGCGGAGCGGCGCGCCGGCGTCGTGAAGGAGGCGATCGTCGAGCGGAATGCGCTCTTCCTGGACGAGGTGCACGCGCTCGACGCCGACGCGCAGCAGGCCCTCCTGCCGCTGCTCGAGCTCCCGAACCGGCGCGCGGCCAGCCTCGGGGGCGCGTCGGCGCCGCTCGGAGCGCCCCTAACCGTGATCCTAGCCACCAACGCCGATGTTCGCGGCTCGGAGTGGCAGAGCGCCTTCCGGCCCGACTTCTGGTACCGGGTGCGCGGATCGTGGATCGAGCTGCCCCCCCTCAACGAGCGCGGTCGCCAGGCCGTCTACATGTACCTGCGCGCGATGTTGACCGAGCGTGGGGCGCCCGCTCCCGAGGAGGTGTTCGACACCGACGCGCTCGACCTCGTCACCAGCGCGGCCTGGGAGGGCAACCTGCGCGATCTGCGCGACGTCGCCCACCAGATGGCGACGTTGTTCGCGAGCCGCGGCAAGCCGGTCACGCGGCGGGACCTCGAAGAGCGCGGCCCGGCGCCGCAGGTCGCCTTGCACTCCTCGGCGGAGTCGCTCGACGAGATCGAGCGTGAGGCGGTGGTGCGCGCGCTCGAGGCGGTGTCGTACAACCAGTCCCGGGCGGCGCGCCGGTTGGGCATCTCGCGGTGGGCGCTGCTCCGGATGCTGCGTGCCTACGGCATCCTCGACCGGGTACGCGAGCTTCGTGGGCGCGCCCGACGGGACGGCGCCCCCGCCGACGACGACGACGCCGACGACGCGTGATCGCGTCCGCGTTGATAATCACTTTCATTTTGGCGCCGCCGCGTTACCCAGCAGCGGGGGGCGGGATGACGCTCGATGGCCTCGGGGTTGGCGCGACGGCGCGCGTGACGGGCGTGCTGGGTGAAGGGTCGTTTCGGCGGCGCTTGCTCGAGCTTGGCCTGGTGCCGGGCACGGCGGTCACGCGCACGGGCACTGCGCCGCTCGGGGATCCGCTGGCGTTCCGGCTGCGTGGGGCCGTGTTCACCCTGCGCCGGGCCGACGCCGCCCTGGTGACCGTCGAGGGGGCGCCGTGACCAGCAAGCGCGTCGCGTTGGTCGGCAACCCGAACTCCGGGAAGTCTACGCTGTTCAATCGCCTCACCGGCGGCTCGGCCAAGGTGGGCAACTACCCAGGCATCACCGTCGAGCGCACCCTCGGGGCGTGGCGCTTGCCCGGCGGCCAGCAGGTGACGGCGATCGACGTGCCCGGGGCGTACTCGTTGTCGGCGCGGTCTCCGGAGGAGCGGATCGCGTTCGACGAGGTGCTCGGCGTCGCGGCCGGCGGCGCCGCGCAGCGCCCCGACGCGCTGGTGGTGGTCGTCGACGCCCCTCGGCTGCAGCGTGGTTTGTACCTGCTCCTTCAGCTGCTCGAGCTCGAGATCCCGATCGTGGTCGCGATGAACATGATGGATGAGGCCCGCGCCGAAGGCGTCGCGCCCGACCTCGCCGCGGTGTCACGCGCGCTCGGGGTGCCGGTGGTGGGCGTCGTCGGTCGCACGGGCGAGGGGCTCGACGCGCTCGCGGCTGCGGTCGAGCGCGCGCTCGCCGCGCCCGTGGCCCCGGGGTCGCCGGCGCGGTGGTCGGACGCGCTCCTGAAGGACGCCGACGCGCTCGTCGCGGCGATGCGCGAGGTCCCGGGTGGGTT
>CAIUDO010000505.1 GCA_903897935.1 uncultured Pseudomonadota bacterium | reverse complement strand
GCGACGTGGTGGTCGCTGGGGTGACGCCGCCGGCGGCGCCTGCACCGCTCGCGGTGCGGCCGCGGCTGTTGGTAGTCGCCGCGGCGCGCCCCGCAATTCGGCCCGAATGTCAGGGCGATGAACCGTGATGGGCCACAGGTCACGGTCCGGACAAGACCGCCGCAGCCCGCGACGGTCACGGGCGCAGGCTGGACGTGCCTGCCGCGGTCGCCGCCCACCGGCACAAGTCAAGGCGCTGCTCGCGACCAACCAGAGCCGATGCCGGTCGCCGCTCTCGGACGTCCGACAGTGCTGGCAGGGGCTGCGCATCCGGACGGCGTTCGACCATCGGCGTCCGATGCGGACAGCGGGAGGGCGACTCCTGCATGACGGCGAAGCCCTCGATCACCACGAGCCTGCGCCGTCGCACCCGCGGGCCACGGCGATCCGCACCGACGATTGTCGGGCCTACTCGGCGGGAATGGGCTCGCCGGGGAGGTAGGACCCCGCCACGAGTTCCGAGTTCCAACGCGCGCCGAACGATGCTGTGCGGCTACGGTGAAACAGACACCACTCCGGGCGCCGGCCGTCGCCCAGGCCGATGGGCGGGCGGCGCCGTTGGCGGGCTCGCGGCGACGCCGCAGCGATTAATCCCTCTCGAGCCGGATCGGGCTGGAGAACACGTCGTCCGGGATTACGATCGCCACGTCGAGCGACAGTCCGAGTAGTTGCTGGCTGTGCCTCCACGGCGGGTTCACCCAGTGTAGCGGCACCCTCACGCGAGCATCAAACGTGGGAATGGCCAGCGTGATCGTCTCGTCGTCAACAGCATAGAGGTGGACCGTCTCGCCCTTGCAGGGGCCGGTCTTCGCCGTCGCAGGGTTCGGGATCCGATTCGGGTCCATGCCACGGACGTAGCCCGGCACCATGCCCATCGCGATCCGCCGAGCGTACTCCTCTCGGGAAACCCCGGGATACCGCAGCGTAGAAGCGAGCATCGCGGGGGCGTAGCTGGAGTTGTTCGCCTTCGACACATCGGCGAGCAAAGTCTCAATCTTCCGCTGCAAGGTTGGTTCTCCGGCCCTGCGTTCGCCGAGAGCGAGTACATGGCGGAGCGCGTACCCGAACTGGGTTGCGAGGTTGTTGCGGGCGTTGGCGGGTTTGTCGTCCGCCTCCATCTCGTACGCCGATACCCGACGAGCCCGGAGATCGAAGGGAAGCTCCTCGACCTTCCCGAGGGCGGTGTTCGCGATGAGGACGACCCTGTCCCAGCCGAGCGCGCGCACGGCGTAGCCGAGTTCCAGCAAGACGTTCGGGTTCGGCGACGCACGCTCGCCACCTCGCAACACGATGCTGACGTCAGCAACGAAGAGGTCGGCGTTGTCGATCTTCCCGAAGATAGTCGCGGCGATGTCGGGAGCACCCGGCACGTTCGCGGTGTCTCTATCAATCACCGCCTCGACCGTCACGGTGTCGTCGCGGTTCAGTTCCTTGATGGCCTTCTCCAGGGCGTCCTGAATCAAGCTGCGGTTGGTCTTCGGCGAGGTGGACTGCCATGAGTAAAACACCACGAACTGGCTCGACATCGGGTTCCGCTCCATTGGCGAGACGTCAACCACGCCGCCCGCCGCGAACTCACAAGGAATCAACTGAAGTATTTCGAGATGGGTGAACTCCCGGACTCCGAGAGGCTTGGTGGCGAGGTAGCCGTCGAGGTTCCCCGACGGCGGTCTATCCGCGGTCCGCCGGAGGGGGCACGCTGACGTATGCCGGGAAGACGACGCGGTCTGGGATTGCGTCGACATCGGTCGCGGCGCTGGAGACTCGTGGTTCCAAGGGTGGAACGCGCTAGCGACAAGCACCAGCGGCATGGTGTCGTGTCGTACGCCGCCCGTCGACGACTGTCCTGCATCGAGCACGCCTCCCCGAGCAGCCCCGTCGCCCTCGCAAGCCCCGCCTCGATCACCTTGATCAGCGTCGACACCTTCCCGATATCCGCCCCGGCTCGCTGAACCACTCCTCCCTCCGCTCCACCGTCCACGTCCAGCCGGC
>CAIUDO010000504.1 GCA_903897935.1 uncultured Pseudomonadota bacterium | reverse complement strand
TCATCGAGGGGTACGCGCCGGAGCGGAACGGGCTCGAGGTGACGCGCGCCGAGGCGGCGCGGCGCGTCTCCGCTCCGCCCGCGGCGCCGGTCGTCGCCAAGGCGCGCGCCGCCCTGGATGGTCCGATTTCGTCAGAGGATCGGTTCGCCGTCGCGTTCACGGAGGCGGTGTTCGGCGCCGGCGCGGCGGACGCCCGAACCGCCGACACGCTCGCCGGGGTCACGACGGAGCGCGTCGCGTCGTTGTGGGCCGACGCGTTGGGCACGTCGGGCGACGACGTCCTCACGATCGTCGGGTCCGCGCCGCCGGAAGACGTCGGCCCGATCGTCGCGTCGACGTTGTCGGGCCTCTCCAGCACGACGGCGCCGCCCCACCAGCCGGCCCCAGGGCTGCGTACTGCGGGTGGATCTTGGTCCATCTTGGCGAATGGCCCGTTCGCCGACCGGGTGACGGTGCGGATGTGGGTGGGCGCCGAGCAGCCGGAGGTGCCGATCGACGCGTTCGACCTCACGGGCCTGGCTGGGGTCGTCCAGAGCGTGCTCACCGACAAGCTGCGCGAGGAGCTGCACCTCACCTACGACGTGTCGGTCCTTACGCGTCCACCGCCCGGTCCGTGCGGGATCGTGGCGGAGTGGACCACGTCGACGGACCGCGCGCAGGAGTCGTTGGAAGCGGCGATGAAGGAGCTGGCGCGGCTGCGAGAGGAGGAGGTGGAGCCTGCGACGTCTCGAGGTGTTCAAGCGTGGGTGGACGCGACGTTCGAGCAAGACATGCGGGACCCGTGGTGGTGGACGAACAACCTGTCCGAACGGGTGCTCGCGGGTGAGCTCCCGGCCGTCATGACCCCCGAGCGCCCGCGCGTGGCCCCGACCCCGACCCGCATCCACGTGGTGGCCAAGGCCGTACTTCGATTGGAGGATGTGGTGGTCGTCAGCCAGTGGCCGCGCCGCGATGGCGCGGAGACCGCGCCATGATCGCCTGGATCGCGGGGGCGGTGCTCGCGGGTGAGCCAGCGCCCGCGCTGCTCGTGGCGCGCGGGACGTTCGCGGTGCCGTCGCCGCACGTGTCGGGCGGCGTGTCGTGGTGGGCGTGGCGGTCGTTCGCGATCGGGGTGCAAGGGCGCCGCGTCCGCTCGTCGTACGACACCGAGCGCTCGTGTAAGGTCGGAGGTCTGGACTGTGTGGTGACGGATCGGGATTGGCGCTTGGACACCGGACTGGCCACGATGTCGTGGTCCGTGCCTGGGCGGTCTGGGTACCTGTTTCAGTGGTTCACCTGGAACCTGACCGCGTCCGCCGATGTTGGCAGCGGCGGGTTCAGCAAGGTCGTCACAGAGACATCCTTCTTCAACCTGGTTCTGGAGGATGAGTCGTCGAACGCCGGTATCGGGCCAGTCGTCGGCCTCGAGCTCACGGGGGCGTTTGGGCTCGCCCCCGCCTTCGGTGGGTTCACCGTCGGGTGGACGACGCTCCCCGGGGTGCTCACGACGGTGACGGTGGGGGTGACGGCCGACCTGATCCTCGCGCGCAGCCGGTGACGGGAGGTTCTGGGCGCCCGCGGCGAGGGTCCGTGCCGCCCCCGCAGCGTCCGCGATAAGCGGCCGTCGCCGATGCGCGCGGCCGCGCGCACCGGGGGGAGCGAGGGTGGAGCCGTCCGCGCGTGGTGCGTCCGATCCGATGGCCGACCTCGAGGCGCTCTGGTCGGCGCTGTTGCGGCAACGTCGAGCGTTCCTCCTGTTTTGTGGCGCGGTGCTGCTCGCGGCCGCGGTGGTCACCGCCTTCACGCCGCGCGCGTACCAGGCCGTCGCGGTGCTCCAGCTCCTGCCGCGGGCGGGCAAAGAGGTCGACGTCGACGCGGTCGTCCAGCTCGACGACGCCGGGTACCTCGAGCGGCGGGACCACGCGCGCACCCAGATCCAGGTCATGCTCAGCCGGTCGGTGCGCGAAGAGGCGGGGCGGCGGTTCTTGGCCGGGGGCGGCGCCGGGTGGTCCGACGCGCAGAGCGTCGCCGGATACCTCAAGGACAACCTGGAGGTCGCGCCGCGGGAAGACACGCAGCTGGTCGAGGTGAAGGTCACCCACGCCGAGCCCGCGGTCGCCGCGGCGTTGGCCAACCACTTGTGCGAAGCCTACCTCGACGGCAACCTCGACCTCCGGCGCGACGCAGCGCGAGAGGCCGGGGGCTGGATCGACGCGCAGACCGCGTCGTACAAGCAGGCCATGGACGACGCCGTCGAGCGTGTCCAGGCGTTCAAGCAGGCGAACGACGTCGCCGACATCGAAGAGACCGTCGACGGCGTGTCGGTGCGCCTCGCGACCCTCAACGAGGCGTACGCGTCGACGGTCGCCGAGCGCGTCATGCTGGAGGGCTCGGCGCGGGAGCACGAGCGCGTCGTCGAGCGTGGCGACGCCGCGGTGCTCGCCAGCGCGTTCGACGATCCGTCCCTCGCGGCGATGTCGCGCGAGTATGCGGTGATGATGGCCAAGTCGGCCGACGTGCTCGCGCGATACGGCGAGCTGCACCCCGATCACCAGCGCGCCCGCGAGCAGCTCGACGGGGTGCGCGCCCTGATCGAGCGGGAGGTGGCGCGGAACCTCGCCGCCGAGAAGAGCCGTCTGCAGGCGCTCCGGCGTCAAGAGTACGAGCTGCAGGACGAGATCGAGACGGTCAAGACGGAGCTTTTGGCGAAAGACTCGCTCGCGAGCCAGTTCCTGACGCTCAGGGCCGAGGAGGAGCGCGCGCGGGCGTTGTACACGTCGCTCGGGGAGCGCGCCGCCGAGGTCGGCCTGCAAGCACAGACGCGCCTCAACGACGTCCGGGTGGTCGATCGGGCCCTCCCGCCCGGCCAGCCCTCGAAGCCGAACGCGACGCTCAACATGGCGGTGGCGCTCGCGCTCGGGGTGGGCGGCGGCGCCGCGCTCGCGCTGCTCCGGGATCGGCGGGACTACAAGATCCGCACGGCCACCGACGCGTCGCGGGCGTTCGGCGAGGTGCCCCTGCTCGGCACGATCCCGACGCTCTCCGGGCAGCTCGAGCCGATCGAGCGGGCGTTGTACGCCGCACATCACCCGCGGTCGCGCCACGCCGAGGCGTTCCGGGGGGTGCGGTCGCTGCTGGACCTGCCCGAGCAAGCGAGCCGCGCGCTGATGGTCACCAGCACGCTCGAAGGCGAAGGCAAGACGGACACCGTGATTGGCCTCGCGGCGACGTTCGCTCGGTTGGGCGCCAAGACCCTGCTCATCGACGGGGACCTGCGCCTGCCGAGGGTGCACGTCGTGTTCGGGCTGCCGCGCGCGCCCGGCCTGGCCGACGCGCTGCGGGACCCCAAGCGCCTCATGCGGCACGGAAACCCCACCGAGATCCCGGGCTTGTTCGTGCTGCCGAGCGGCACCGGCGGCGACGACGTCAACGAGCTGCTGGCCTCCCCGACCATGGCCCACCTGCTGCCGCTGCTGCTCGGTCTGTACGACGTCGTGCTCATCGACAGCCCCCCCGCCGCGGTCGTCAACGACCCGCTCGCGCTCGCGCGGACCGTCGCCGGGGTCGTGGTGGTCGTGCGCCGCGACCGCGTGCCGCCAGCGCTGGCGGCCGACACCGTCGCGCAGCTCAAGCGGGTCGGCGGGCGGGTGCTGGGGGTCATCCTCAACGACGTGCCCGTCGACCCGAGCGCGCCGTACGCGCGCTCGCGCTACTACGACGACTCTGAAAAGAAACCTGCATCCTCATGATCGCGTCCAGCGCGCGCTCGGACGCTCTGCTCGTCGTGGTCGGGGTGTTGCTCGGCGTCGCTGCGTCGGCGAGCCCGCTGGTGACGGTCGGGGCGCTGGTGGCGTGCGGGCTCACGCTGTTCGCGGTCGCCCGCCCGACGTGGCTCGTGGTGGCCGTGTACGCCGGCATCCTCATCGATCGGATCGGGCTCACCGGCATGGAGGTGTCGGAGTTCCCGATCACGCTGTCCAAGCTCACCGTAGGCGGCGCGCTCGGGCTGTGGCTCGTGCGGGGCCTGCTGCGTGGGGACCGCCTGGTGCGGTGGCACCCGGTGCTGACGTCGTTGGTGGTGGTCGTCGTGGTGACCGCCCTCTCAATGACGTTCGTGGGCACGCTGAAGGCCGGTAAGTTCGTCGTCTTCGGCGTGCTGATGACGACGATCCTCACCGGGCTCGTCTACGCGATCCTCGCCGAGGCGCCGCTCGTCCCCGTGTACCGGTTGCTGTCGGTGGGGCTCGTCGGGACGTTGTTGGTGTCGTTGGCGGGCGCTGGCGGGGCCGCCGAAGCCGGGCGGGCGACCGGCACGATGGGGGACCCGAACGAGTGGGCGACGGTCATCCTGCTGGTCACGCCGTTCTTGCTGGGCGGGCTCGCCGACGACCGGGGGTGGGTGGGCGCGGCGCTGCGGGTGGCCCTGGTGCTGATGGCGCCGATGGCCCTCTTGCAGGCGGGCTCGCGGTCGGCGATGGTGGCGGGCGCGCTGATCACGCCCGTCTGTCTGTACTTGTTGCGTAGCAGGACCCGCGAGCTTTGGGTGGCGATCGGGGTGGCGGCGGTCGCCGGCCCGCTGCTGGTCGACAGCGAGCTCGCGCTGGCCCGCTTGCTCGCCCTGTTCGACAACCTGCGCGGGGCCGCGGTCGTCGAGGACTCGAGCCTCAACGAGCGCTCCGAGCTGCTGCGTCAGGGCCTCGATCTGTTCGCCGACCACTGGATGTTCGGGGTCGGCCCGGGGCGGTTCTCGGCGGCCACCGGCTTCGTCTCGGAGACCGGGCGGCTGCGCCCCGCGCACAACACGTGGCTGGAGGTCGCCGGGGAGCAGGGCGTCGTCGGCCTCGCCGCGGTGCTCGGCTTCGTCGCGACGGTCGCGTGGACGATGTGGCGGGGTGTGCGCGACGCCACCACCGTAGTGGATCGTAACCGCGTGGTCGGGGCGGCGGCTGGGCTCGCCGCGCTCGCGTTGATGGCGACGACCCTCGGCTTGATGACGTTCTCGATCGCGTACCTGGTCCTCGGCTGCGCGCTGGCGATCGTGCACCAGGCGCGGGCCCGATGAGCGGCGGTGGCAACCTCGGCGCGCTCGGCCTCGCGCAGCTGTTTCGTATCGGATCTGGGTTCGCGATCAACGTGCTGCTGATGCGCGCGCTCGGCGTCGACGGGTTCGGGGTGTACGGCACGATCCTCACCGCGGTCGGGATCGCGGCGTTCGGGGCGAACCTCGGGATGGATCGCCTGATCAACCGGGAGCTGTCGCGGCGGCCGGAGCGGGCGGACGTGCTGGTGCCGACCGGGCTCGCCACCACGCTCGGTCTGTCGGTGGTGACGGGCGTGTTGGTGATCGCTTGGTCGGTCGGGGCGGACGGGCGCGGGGTGTTCGTCGCCGGGACCGCCCTCGCGGCGGTCGCGATGGGGGCGCGCGCGCTCGCCCAGGTGCCCGAAGCGGCGTTTCACGCGCTGCGCCGCATGATGCCGCCCGCCAAGGCGCAGATGGCCGGTCGGGTCGTGCTCGTCGTCGCGACGGCGGGGCTGGTGCTCGTCCGTGCCGATGTCGTCGCGGTCTTCGCCGCCCAGCTCCTCGATGGCGTCGTCACGTTCGTGCTCTCGTGGCGGGCGTGGCGCGCGACCGGGGCGGTGATGGCGCCCGTGCGGCTGGACGACGCACGGTCGCTGGTCCGGGAGTCGGTCCCGTTCGGGTTGAACCTGCTGTTCGGGAGCGTGTACCTCACTGTCGACGTGCTGATGCTCGCCGCGATGCGCGACGACGCCGAGGTCGGCTTGTACCGGGGCGCGGTCTCGCTCATCGCGCTGTTCCCGGTCGTCGCCAACACCCTGACGATGGGCATGTACCCGAAGATGGCGCGTCACCTCGGGTCTCCGGACCGCGCCGGGGACGAGCTCGGGTTCGCGGTGCGGGTGTTGTTGCTCGTGAGCGCGCCGGCTGCGGTCGGGGGCATGCTGGTCGCCGAGCCGCTGATGGTGTTCCTCGGCGGCGACGAATACGCGGGCTCGGCGCTGCCGTTCTTGGTGATGGCGCCGATGTTGCCGATCCGGTTCGTGAACCATGCGTACGCGATGGCGCTGTCGACGCTCGATCGGCAAGCCGATCGGACGTGGGGGACGGCGATCGCGGCGGTGGTGAACGTCGCGCTGAACCTTTGGTTGATCCCGGAGTACGGGGCGGTTGGCTGCGCGGCCGCGACCCTCTTGACCGAGATCGTGCTCGCGGCGTGGATGGCGGTTCGGGCGCGCGGGCTCGTCGTCGGGGTGGGGTTCCTCGGGGCCGTCGGGCGGGTGTCTGTCGCGGCGGGGGCGATGGCGGCGGCGTTGTGGGCGTTGCCGGAGGTGCACGTCGTGGTGGACGTCGTGCTCGGAGCGGCCGTGTTCGTCGCCGCCGGGCGCGCGACCGGAGCGTGGTCGCCGGCGGACCTTCGACGGCTGCGGCGCGTGTAGGGCGCGGTCGGCGCGTTGCGCTGGGGCAGGCGACCGTGGCGCCGCGCCGGTTAGGAGGCGGCGTCCCCGGCAGGTCCTCGTACCCTTGAGGGTGTCCCCTGCGCATCATCGAGCTCATTCCACAGCTTTCGGTTGGTGGCGCCGAGCGCGTCGTCGCGATGCTCGCGCGCGCGTTCGCGGCGGGCGGGCACGACGTCACGGTCGTGTCCCTCGGCCCCGCCACCGGCTCGTGGATCGAGCGCGACCTCGCCGATCAGCGCGTCACGGTGCGGTTCCTCGACAAGCGGCCCGGCCTCGACGTGCGCGTCGTGCCGCGGCTCGCCCGGGTGGTGCGCGCGGCCCGGCCCGACGTCGTACACACCCACCTGCACGTGCTGAAGTACCTCACGCCGACCCGGCCGCTCTGGCGGGGGCCGATCGTGCACACCTTGCACAACGTGGCGTCCCGGGAGGCCGAGCGGTCGGATCAGGCGCTGCAACGCGTCTTGTTCCGGTCGGGCGTCGCCGCGGTCGCGATCGGGGACGAGGTCGCCCGGTCCGTCGTCGAGGTGTATGGCCGTCCCGCGCGCGCGACGATCCCGAACGGCATCCCGGTCGCGGCGATGGTGGCCGCGCCCGACGCGCGTGCGGTGGTGCGCGCCGAGCTGCACGCACCCGACGGCGCGCCGGTGATCGTCGCAGTCGGCAGGTTGGACGCCCAGAAGAACCACGCGTTGCTCGTCGAAGCGATGGCCGACCCGCGGCTGCGCGCGCTCGGGGCGCGGCTGTGGATCGCCGGCGACGGGCCGGCGCGCGGCGCCCTACGCACCCAGGCCGCGCTGCTCGGGGTCGAAGACCAGGTGACCCTGCTCGGTGTGCGGGGCGACGTGCCGCGGCTGCTCGCCGCCGCCGACGCGTTCGTGTTGTCGTCCGACTGGGAGGGCAACCCGCTGGTGGTGATGGAGGCGATGGCGGCGGGCCTCCCGGTCGTGGCCACCGCGGTCGGGTGTGTGCCGGAGCTCGTGACGCCGGAGTGCGGGCGGCTCGTGCGCGCTGGGGACGCGGCAGGGCTCGCGGCGGCGCTGCGCGAGGTGCTCGCTGATCCCGCGGCGCGCGCTCGGATGGGTGAGGCGTCGGGGGCGCGCGCGCGGGAACGGTTCGACCTGCCGGTGATGGCGTCGGCGTACCTCGACCTGTTCGGCGCGCTCCGAGGTGGGGCGTGAGCGGCGCGCCCCGTCGCGGGGCTATGCTGCGCGCAGGAGGTGCGTCGGTGTGGATGGCGGCGTTGCTGGTGCTGGCCACCGATGCGTGGGCCAGCGACGACGTCGTGCCGCCCGCCCCGCCGGGTGCCGTCGACTCCCGCTACAAGGTGGGCGCGGGCGACGTCGTGCAGCTCCAGATCTACGGTGAAGCTGCGTTGTCGGGCAAGTACCCGATCAACGACGCGGGCGCGCTCGACCTGCCGCTCGTCGGGGCGATCGAGGTGCTGGGCTTGACCGCGGCCGAGGTCGCGGCGCGGGTGCGCGAGCGGCTGATGGCCGGGTACGTGCGCGACCCCAAGGTGACGGCGTGGGTCGACGCGTTCCAGAGCCAGCCGGTGCAGGTGCTCGGCGCCGTCGGAAAGCCGGGGACCTACTACCTGCGCGCGGAGACGACGGTGCTGGAGCTGCTCGGGCAGGCGGGCGGCGTCGGCGCGTCCGGGGTCGAGCAGATCCGGGTCACCCGCGGGGCGATGGGCGACGCGGTCACCGTGCTCGACTACGGGGACCTCATCGCGACGGGCGCCGGCAACGTGGTCCTGGTGGGTGGTGACGTCGTGTACGTGCCCGAGAGCATGGTCACGGTGATGGGCCAGGTGCAGACCCCCGGCGACGTGCCGCTCCGGGACGGGCTGACCGTCGCGACCGCGGTGGCAGCGGCGGGCGGCGCGCTCGAGACCGCCAACCTCGGGCGTGTGTTCGTGCTGCGCGGCGAAGAGCGGCTGCGCGTCAGCTTACGCCGGGTGCAGAAGGGCAAAGCGGCGGACGTGGAGCTCGAGCCCGGCGATCGGGTGTTCGTCGGGCTGTCGGTGTTGTGATCGGGAGGTGGGTGTGCGCGTTTTGGTAACGGGCGGCGCGGGCTACATCGGGTCGCACCTCGTCGTCGCTTTGCTCGGCGCGGGGCACGACGTCGTCGTGCTCGACAACCTGGT
>CAIUDO010000503.1 GCA_903897935.1 uncultured Pseudomonadota bacterium | reverse complement strand
CCCCGTCGCGCCGCACCCACGCGCCCGCGCGCGCGAGCGGGAGCGCGCTGCGCAGCGTGCCGCTCGACATGCCGCCGCCGTGCGCGCTGATCGCGACCTGGAGATGGGTGGCGTCGGGGAGCAAGCGATGAACATGCGCTGCGATCGCGTCCGTAGGCACGATGTCGAAGCCGACCCCGGGGATCAGCGCGACCCCACGGGCCTTCGCTTCGCCGTCGCGCGCGTGGGCGGCGCGGAAGACGTCGAGCTCCCCGGTGATGTCGAGGTAGTGCACGCCGGCGCGCAGCGCGGCGTCGATCATCGGCGCGGACGTGCGCACGAACGGCCCAGCGGCGTGCAGCACCACGCGCGCCCCGCGCAGGAGCCGGTCGAGGCCGGCGCTGTCTTCGAGGGCCACCGCCTCGTGGGGCAGGCCCGTCTCGGCGGCCACCTGCGCGACGCGCTCTGGGTCCCGACCGGACAGCCGAACCGGGAGGCCGCGCGCCGCGGCGGCCTGGGCGAGCAGGCGGCCGGTGTAGCCGGTACATCCGTACAAGACGACGCTCATTTCGGCAGACTCCAGTCGATCGGTGGGTGGCCGGCGGCCACCAGCAGCTCGTTGCACCGCGAGAAGTGACGGCACCCGAAGAAGCCGCGGTCGGCGGACAACGGCGACGGGTGGGGCGCGGTCAGCACGTGGTGCCGCGCGCGGTCGACCCGGGCGGCCTTTCGGCCGGCCGGCGTGCCCCACAACAAGAACACGAGGCCCCGTCGCCCGCGGTCCAGCTCCTCGATGACGCGGTCGGTGAACCGCTCCCAGCCGCGGCCGTGGTGCGAGCCCGCGACGCCGCTGCGCACCGTCAGCACCGTGTTGAGCAACAACACCCCTTGGTCCGCCCAGCTCGTCAGGTCGCCGTGCTCTGGGCGCGCGACGCCGCAGTCGGTGGCGAGCTCCTTGAAGATGTTGCGCAGGCTCGGGGGCGGTGGAACGCCGCGTCGCACCGAGAAGCACAACCCGTGGGCCTGGCCCGGCCCGTGGTACGGGTCCTGGCCGAGGACGACCGCCCGCACGGCGTCGAACGGTGTCCGGTCGAACGCAGCGAAGATGTCTGCCCCCGGCGGGAAGACCGCGTGCTGCTTCTTCTCGTCGACGAGGAAGGCGCGCAGCTCGTGCATGTACGGCTCGTCGAACTCGCCGCGCAGGCGGTCGAGCCACGACGCCTCGAGGTTCGGGGGCTTACGCTCCATCAGCGACTCCGGCGCGACGGCGAGCGCTTGTAGCGCGTCTCCGGGTCGCGCCCCACGCGGTTGGCGCCGCGGCGTCCGGCGGGGCAAGGCGTGGCCGTGAGGCGCGCGTGGTGTGGCCGTTGTCTGCTGCGGCGTTGGCGGGTCTGGTCGGCGGGATCGCCCGCGGCGACGTCGAGGTCGTCGGGCACGGCGTGGCGACGGACTCCCGGGCCGGTGTGCGCCCCGGTGACGTGTTCTTTGGCCTGGTTGGCCCACACTTCGACGGCGGCGCGTTCGCGCGGGACGCCTTGGCGGAGGGCGCGACCATCGCGGTCGTGCGGCCTGGGGCGTGCGAGCCGCCCCCGGGCCGCGCCGTGGTCGAGGTCGATGATCCGCTCGCCGCGCTGCAGGCGCTCGCTGCGTGCGCCCGGCGGTCGTTTCAGGGCGTCGTGGTCGCGGTGACCGGCAGCAACGGGAAGACGGCGACGAAGGACCTGCTCGCGCGCGCGCTCGGCGGCGCGCGCGCGGTGTCGGTGAGCCCGATGTCGTACAACTCGCAGGTGGGCGTCGCGTTGTCGCTGCTGCACCTCGATCCGTCCGCTGACGTCGCGGTGATCGAGTGTGGCATCTCCCGCGTCGGAGAGATGGAGCGGCTCGCCGCGATGGTGCGACCCGACGTCGGCGTGCTCGTGAACGTCGGCGACGCGCACCTGGAGGGGCTCGGTACCCGCGCGGTCACGGCCGCGGAGAAGGCGCGGTTGTTCCGCGGAGCGCGGGTGGTCGTCGTGCCGACCTCGGAGGCGCTCGCGCGTGACGCGGTGGAGTCGGTCGGCGCGCCGATGATTCTGGTCGGCACGCCACCTTGGGAGGTTGCCCCCGGCGCCGTGTTGCGCACCCCGAGCGGCCTCGTGCGCCTCGGCGTCGATCCGTCGTCGGACGTCTGGGTCACCGACGCCGCGCTCGCTGCCGCCACCGCGGCGCACCTCGGGGTGCCGCCCGACGTCGTGTCGGCGGGGCTCGACGGGTGGCAGCCGCCCCCGATGCGCCTCGAGCAGCTCGTCACGCCGCGCGGCGTCTTGTTGCTCAACGACGCGTACACGGCGGATCCGGAGAGCGTCGACGGGGCGCTTCGGGCGCTCGTGCGGGGCGGGGACGGTCGGCTG
>CAIUDO010000502.1 GCA_903897935.1 uncultured Pseudomonadota bacterium | reverse complement strand
GAACCCGCCGCTCCCGGCCGGCGCCGAGCTCGTCACCGGCGATGTGCTCGCGCGGGAGACCCTCGAGCCCGCCATGGACGGCGTCGACGGGGTGTTCCACCTCGCGGGGCGGGTGGCCCGGGAGGGCGACGCCGACGCGTTGTACCGGCTGCACGTCGAAGGGACGGTCTCGGTGATGCAGGCGATGCACCGGACCGGCACGCGCCGGATCGTGCTCGCGAGCTCGTCCGGTACGGTCGCGGTCGGCACCGAGCCGGTCGCGATCACCGACGACGCGCCGTTCGCCGAGGTCGCGCGCGCGTGGCCGTACTACGGCTCGAAGATGCGCCAGGAGGCCGTCGCGCGGCGCCTCGCAGCCGACCTCGGCCTCGAGCTGGTCGTGCTGCGGCCGTCGTTGTTGCTCGGCCCCGACGACCACCACGGCAGCTCCACCGACGACGTGCGCCGCGCCATGCGCGGGGAGCTGCCCGTCGTGCCGCACGGGGGGGTGTGCTTCCTCGACGTGCGCGACTGCGCCGCTACGTTCGCCCGCGCCATGGCGGTCGCGCCGGCGGGCGGGGCGTGGCTGCTCGGGGGCGCGAACATGACGCTGCGGGACTTCCTGGTGCTCGTCGCCCGGGTCGCCGACGTCGCGCCGCCCGCGCTGACGGTGCCGGACCGCGCGTTCCAGGTCGGCGTCAACGCGCTGCAGCTCGCCGGCCGGTTCGGCTGGGTGACGCGCCCCGACAAGGTCGCGATGGAGATGGCGCGCCACTACTGGTACGTCGACTGGAGTCGCGCGGTCGGCGACCTCGGCCACCACCCGCGCCCCCCCGCAGAGACCGTCGCCGACACCGTCGCGTGGCTGCAGCGCTGGGAGGAGCCGGTCGATCGGCCAGGCACGCTGCTGCGCTTGCCGTGGCGGGCCCGCGCGCGGCAGTGAGCCCGGCTCCGGCGTGACGGCGAGGCGCCGCCCGTTTACACTGCGGTCCCTCCTCCCTTCCCCCCTGGGCGCGCCATGGTCCTCTTTCACGCCGACGTCGTGGTCGCGGTGCTCGCGTCGGGCTCCCGCGGCAACTGCACGTACGTCGGGGACGGCAAGCGCGGCCTCGTGATCGACTGTGGCATCTCGACGCGGCAGATCCGGCGTCGTCTGGCGTCGCTCGGCCTGAACGACGCCCCGCTCGACTTCGCGCTCGTCACCCACGAGCACGCCGACCACGTCGCGGCGGCGCGTGTCCTCCAGAACGACGCCGCCAAGCGGAGCGGCCACCCGTTGCCGATCTTCATGACCGCCGGCACCCGCCGCGGCGTGCACCCCGCGAGCGCGCCCGCCACGTGGTCACGCATCGAAGCCGGCGCCCCGTTCGAGCACGCCGGGGTCCGGGTCGCCCCGTTCGCCGTGCCACACGACACCCGTGAGCCGGTCGGGTTCGCGGTCGAGCTGTCCGGGGTCCGGGTAGGCGTGTTCACCGACCTCGGTCGATCCACCCACCTCGTCGAGCGCACCCTGACCGCGCTCGACGTCGCGGTGGTCGAGTTCAACCACGACGTCGACATGCTGCTGCAGGGCTCGTACCCATGGGCGCTCAAGCAGCGCGTTCGCAGCGCGCATGGGCACCTGTCGAACGCCCAGGCCGCCGATCTGCTCGCCGCCGGCGCACGAGACGCGCCGCGCCTCCGCCACGTCGTCTTGGCGCACCTCTCCGAAGAGAACAACCGCCCCGATCTTGCGTGGGAGGCCGCGCACGACGGCCTGCACCGAGCCGGGGCGAGCAAGGTCGAGGTGCACGTCGCGCAGCAAGACGCGCCTTGCGACGTGATCCGGATCGCCCCGCCCCCGCCTGCGCCCCCCGCCCGCGCGCCGCGCCAGGTCGCGCGCCGCGTCGGCCACCCACCGCAGGACCTCGACCGTCAGGTCCTCCTGTTCCCGACGTGAACCCCCGGCAGTCACCGGTCGGCCGCGCGCCGCTCGGGCTGCTCGGCGTGCTCGGCGCGCTGTTCGGGGTCGCGCTCACGCCGCTCGGGCTGTCGTCGCTGACGGCCTGGCTGATCATCCCGGGGCATCTTACGTTTTGCGCGCTGGTGTGCGTCGCGTCGGTGGTCGAAGGCTGGGACGGTGAGCCCGAGCGCGCGCGCCGGTGGGGCGGCTGGTCGCTGGTGGTGCTGGTCGGGATCGTGGCCGGCATCGAGGTCGGGCGCCGGATCAGCGGCGACACGGCCTGGGTCTCGTGGACCGCCGTGCTGATGTGGGGATGGGTGCCGCCCGCGGTGTCGGCGCTCGCCGGCTGGCTCGGAGCCCTCCGGCGGCGGCGCCTCGACGGTCTGGCGCGTCGCCGGCGCCGCTGACCGTCAGAACGCCAGGTCCGCGCCGATCCCGATCCCGCCCACGCGACAGCACGCCGACTCGTCGCGGTGGTAGAACGCCCCGAACACCCGCAGATCGCCAGCCAGGCGCCACCCGACCAGCGTCTCGGTCTCGCGCAGCCAACCGGGCCCCTGCGGCCCGATCGCCTGCACCCAGCGCACGTGCCCGTACAGGCGATCGAACGTGGCCCCGACGGCGACGTCGCTGCCGATCGCGGCGCCGCCGTACTGGTGGGCCTGCCCGACCCCGCCGAGCACGAGCCCGAGCCGCACATCGAGCGGCGAGGCGCCGAGCACGTCGAAGCCGACGCCGCCCCGCGCCATCCAGCGCCCGTCGGCGGTCGCCCGCCCCTCGACGCCCAACCATGCGTCCTTCTCACCCACGCTGCGGACCGCGGCGGCCCCGCCGAGCGGCACCCAAGACGCCACCAGGTGCGTCTCGCCCTCCGTCGTGCGCGTGGTCACGTCGCCGCCGTCCTCGTCGTCGTCGGCGCGCGCCGCGGTCGACGCACCGAGCACCATCAGGCAGAGCAGTCGTCGCATCGGTCCTCCTCCTCCCCTCGACACCGGAGACCCCGAGGACCGCTACCGACTCAGCGCCCGAGCAGGACCTGCCCGCCGATCCCGAGCATCGGACCGGCGCGTACGCCCTCGGCTTCGTACCGGACGTCCATCGTCAGCGCGTAGCGAGGCACCACCTGGTACGCGAGCTCGAGCCCGCCGCCGACCGCCGCGCGGGTGACCGACGGGCCCTGGGGGTCGCGCCCCGACCGAACCCCGATCGCCAACAACGCGGACGAGCGCCACCGCACGAACCGCGCGAGGTCGACGCCGGCCCGCGTGCCGATCGTGGCGTCGAACGCCCCTCCTTGCCCCGGGGTGAACCCGACCCGGTCGAGGCCGATGAACGCCCGCGGCCCCGCCAGCACGTCGAACGACACCCCCGCGACCGGGTGGACGTACCCGCCGGTGGTCGCGCTGGCGCCGAGCCGAAACGCGCCGGTCGCCATGCGGTCCTCGCGCCGGTGCACGTTCCAGGTGGCGTCGGCGACGCTCGCGCCCCACGCGGCGAGCCCCATCGCCGCGAAGCCCGCCGACGGCCACCCCTCCCCCGCCGCCGCCACGCTGCCGCCGAACGTCGACGCGATCAGGCCGAAGTACGCCAGCCCCTTGACGCCCTGCCCGTTGTAGAGCTGCCCGGTGCCCGGAACCATCAGGCTCATCGCGCCAGCGACGCCCGGCTGCTCGTCGAGGCGCATCCCGGCGATGCGCTCCTCGCTCGCGTCGACGAACGAGCGCGCGGCGTCGTCCCCAGCGCCCCGCACCCCGCCGACCTCCGCGCCGACCTCCCCCCAACGGCTCACGATCGCGTTCGCTCCAAGCGTTACGCCGACCGTCACCTCGGACAGGCCGTCGGACGTGCGGCGGCGCAGCAAGTACCGCCCCTCCGGCACCGCCACGACCCGTGGGGTGCCCGGCACCACGACGACCTCGGCCACCGGCAGCAGATCGGGCAGGCGCAGCACCGAGACCAGCCCGACCGCGGCGTCTCCGAGGGTGAGCGTCGCGCCGGCGGCGGTCGGCCGCGTGATGACGACCTCACCAGCCCCCGACAGCCGGTTGTCGAAGTGCGGGTGCTGCGTGCCGGCCTCGGTCGCGCCGGTGTGGGCGACCACGCGGTCGAACGCGTACCGGTACAGCTCGTCGAGGTCGACCGAGCCGTCCCCGTGGTCGGCGGCGCCGCGCATGCCCGAGAGCAGGTAGTACGTGAAGAAGCCGCTCCGGAGCTGGTCGGACTCCTGGGCGGCCTCGTCGGCGCTCGACGCGGTCAGCCACGCCTCACCGTCGACCGCGAACGACCCGTCGAGCGCGAGCGGCGGCGCCAACGACGCACCCTTGAGTCGGGTGATCGCGCCCGACCGGCACGCGTCGAGCAAGCCGATCCGAACCTCGGCGGGCACCGCCCGCAGATCGTGCTTCAACGCCTCGAACGGGTATGAGTCGTCGCCGAGGCGCAGCCCGACGGCGTCGGCGTGGCCCGAGTAGTAGACGAGGAACAGGTCGTCGGGTTCGGCCAACGCGACCGCCGCGTGGCGCCCGAGCGCCGCCTGGATCTCGACCCGGGACGGCGCGTACAGCACGGTCACGTGGTCGGCGGGGAAGCCCCCGAGCCCGGTGAGCACCGACGCCACCTCCTCCGCGTCGCGCTCGGCGTACCGCAGCGGCTCCAAGACGCCGCCGCCGTCGTTCGCGCCGATGACGAGCGCGTGCCGGACGGGCGCAGCCTGGGCGATGAACGCGGCCAGGAGGCCCCACACGGGTCACTCCTTCCGGTGGGAGACGGCGTGCCGCACGACGCCGTCGACCTCGGAGCCGCGCACGGCGCGCTGCAGCTCGTCTTCGAGCAGCGGGCGATCCGACAACAACAACACGAAGGTCTGGGGGCCGGCCGTCGCGTCGAGCACGAGCGAGAACGGGGCGTGGCGGCCGCCGGTCGCGCCGTCTTCTTCCGCCTGCCCGAACACCTCGACCGCGCCGGTGCCGTCGACGCCCGCCAGCACGGACCACTCGTGGCCCTGCGGATCGTAGCGGAGCTGCACCCGTTGACCGGCCGCCAACGGCTCCCCCTCGGCGACCGCGCGCACGCCCGACGCGCCGTCGGTCCAGACCTCGAGCGGGAGATCGACGCCCTTCGTGCGCGTGGTCCCCACCTCACCGCCGACCGGGTCCGCGGCCGGGTCGTCGCCGAGGCCGCCGACGATCACCGGCACCACGACCAGCGTCGCGACGGCGGCCGCCAACAGCGGCGCGACGAAGCCGATCCGGAGGAACCGGCGCCACCCAGGCTCAGCGTCGAGGCCACGCAGCGCGTCCGGCATCGGGGTGAGCTCGAACGCGCGCCGCTCGGCCTCCTGGGCGCGCAGCCGCGCCGCGCACTCCGGGCACGCGTCCAGGTGCTGCCGGAGGGCGACGGCTTCGGCGCCCGAAATCTCTCCGTACCGGTACTGGTGCAACACCAACGTCGACAGGTGCCCGCTCATGTGCCTCCCTCCCGAAACCAGCTCGGACCGGTGGGTCCCAGCCGCTCCCTGAACTTGCCGATGCGCTTTCGCACCGCGGCGCCCGAGATGCCGAGGAGTGCCCCGGCTTCGTCATGCGTCATGCCGTCCAGATAGTGGTACACCACACACGAGACGGTCCGCTCGTCTTCGTCGGCCAACAATCGCTGGACGACCTGCCTCAGCTCGACCTGATCGACGAGCGCGTCCGACGCCAGCACCGCTGGCGGCTCAGCGACCATCTCCTCCGGGCGGCGCCGGCGCGTACGCATCCGATTCAGACAGGTGTTGGTCGCCGCGCGGTACAAGTACGTGGTGGGGGAAGCCTCGCCGCGGAACGCGTCGCGCTGGCGGTGCACCTGCAGGAACACCTCCTGCATGGCCTCCTGCGCGTCCGCGTCGTTGCCGAGGAGCGACCGACAGCGCCCGAGCACCATGTCGCCGTAGCGGCGGTACAACGCTGCGATATCGAGGGTCCCGGCCACGCGTTCCGCCCCGGCCCGGACCCGGGCCGCGTCGTTGGTAACCCGCGGCGCGGGCCCGGTCCCGTCGACCGCTCGCCCCACCAGGGACATCAGGCGCCCGTGTCGGTGCAGGGGTCCTCGGCGGGATCCCCGCCGCCGGTGTCTTCGGGGTCCATGTCGGCCGGGACGACCAAGAAGTGGTCTTCGAACACCACCACCTCGCCGTCCGGCAGCACCACCTCGACGTCGTACGGGCCCGGCACCGCGTCGTGCGCGATCTCGACCGACAGGAGCAGCTCGTCGTCGCGCAGCTCGCTCGCGAGGACGGACACGCCGGCTTCGAACACGACCTCGGTCACCGCCTGCAGCGTCAGGTCGTCGCCCGGGACCACCGACACGATCAGGACGGTGCCGGCCTCGCCCTGATCCGGCGCCAGCGTGAGCGTGTAGACCGGCTCCGGGACGGGCGGCGCCGCGGTCTCGTAGTCCTCGTACGGGCTGCCGCAGTTGTTGCCCCGCCAGCAGTCTCCGCGACGATCCGTCTCGTAGATCACGCACCCTTGAAGCGCAGTCGCAAGCCCAAAGATCGTCGCCCAACGCGTGGTGGTCATCGCTCCTCCTGCCCCGGTTCGCCCGGGTTCACTCTTTCGACACCACCCGCTCGGGAAACCGCTACCGAAACCCAACAGGCCGCGGTACCTGGGCGAGCCAACGGGGAACGGTGATGGCAGCGCATGTCCACCCTGTCCAGATCTACTACGAAGACACTGACTTTTCGGGCATCGTGTACCACCCGAACTACCTGAAGTACTTCGAGCGCGCGCGTGAGCACCTGCTCGGCGTCGACGAGCTCGTGCGCCTGTACCGCGACGACGGCATCGGCTTCGTCGTGCACCGCTGCAGCATGCACTTCCGCGAGGGCGCGCGGCACGGCGACCGCCTCGAGATCCACACCGAGGTCCGCCCGGAGAGCGAGTACCGGCTGATCTTCGACCAGCGGGTGATGCGCCCGGGCAGCCCGACGCCGCTCGTCGTCGGCGAGGTTCAGCTCGTGTGCGTGAACCAAGACACGCGGCTCGTGCCGCTGCCAAAGATGGTCCTCGATCGCCTGCGCGCCGCCGGCGTGAGCGTCTAGGCCCGAAACAAGCTGTCAGGCGCCGAAGCGTCCTTCAAGGAGTTCCCGTGACCCAACAGACGTGGAGCCCGGTCGACGGGCGCTTGCTCGTAGAGCGGCCATTCGCCGATCCGCCCACCATCGACGGCGCCTTGTCCCGCGCCCGCCGCGCCGCCGCTGGGTGGCGGTCCGTCCCGCTCGCCGACCGCCAGGCCGCGGTGTCCCGCTTCGTCGACGCCCTGATGGCCGGCCGCGACGACGCCGCGCGCGAGCTCACCCTGCAGATCGGCCGGCCGATCCGCCACACCCCAGGCGAGCTGCGCGGGTTCGAAGACCGCGCGCGCACCATGATCCGCCTCGCCGAGCCCGGCCTCGCCGCGATCGAGGTTCCGCCCAAAGCCGGCTTCTCGCGTACGATCCGGCGCGAGCCGGTCGGGGTCGTCCTGGTGCTGTCGCCGTGGAACTACCCCTACCTCACCGCCGTCAACGCCGTCGTGCCCGCGCTGTTGGCCGGCAACGCGGTGGTGCTCAAGCACTCCGACCAGACGCCGCTCGTCGCCGAGCGCTTCTCGGCCGCGTGGGCCGCCGCCGGCAACGACCCCGACCTGCTCATCCACCTCCACGCGAGCCACGAGGCCGTCGCGGGCATGGTCGCCGACGATCGTGTCGATCTCGTGCTGTTCACCGGCTCGGTCGACGGCGGCCGCGCGGTGCATCGCGCCGCCGCCGGCCACTTCAAGGCGGTCGGGCTCGAGCTCGGCGGCAAGGACCCCGCGTACGTGCGCCCGGACGCCGACCTCGCATACGCCGCGGAGAACCTCGCGGACGGCGCGGTGTTCAACGCCGGCCAGAGCTGCTGCGCGATCGAGCGCATCTACGCGCACCGCTCGGTGTTCGACGACTTCGTCGCGCGCCT
>CAIUDO010000501.1 GCA_903897935.1 uncultured Pseudomonadota bacterium | reverse complement strand
CGGCGCGCCGCCGGCGGCGCAGCCCGCCAGCGCGGCGCCGCTCAAGGCGGTGGCCCGGGCGTACGTGGCGTTCGCCGTGGCGCGGCCGCGCTTGTTCCAGTTGATGTTCACCGATCGCGGCGCGTCGTGCCTCGACGTCGAAGCGGCCATGAAGGGGCCGACGCCGGGGGCCCTGCTGGGTCAGGCGCTCGACGCGCTGGCCGCGGGCGGCGGTTTGGCGCCCGACCGGGGTCCCACCGCGGCGATGGACGCGTGGGTGATGGCGCACGGGTTCGCGACGCTGGCGCTGAACGGTCCGCCGTCGCTGCGGGAAGAGGGCGCGCGCGGGGAGCTGCTGGAGGCGATGTTGGGGTTCTTGGTTGCGGGGTTGGGGGCGCAGGCGGCCGGCAGGTGACGGGCTGCGCCGGGCGGGTTGGGGGGGCGCGGCTACGCTGGACTGCTGAGGCGAGGCGGCGGCGTTCCCGCTGTGCTTGTGGGCCTTAGGCCAATGGGCTCGCTGGCGGGAGATCGGCGTTCAGCCGGCAGTGGGGTGGTGAGAGGCTCGGTTGCCTTCGGTCGTGCTGCGGCATAGGAGCAGGGTATGTCGACCCGACGGGACCGGTTTCGTCAGCAGATTGAACGCTGGAACGCGACCACCGGCGTCGAGCTGGCGTTGCGTGAGGGTTGGGTCCGAGCGCGTCCGGGTTGAGCAAGAACGACGCAGGCGCGACATACAACGCCCCGACGCCCGCAGCGCGGACCGCCCACCCTTGTGTCTTGCCGGTGCTGCAGCGGGTGTCGCCGTGAACAGCGACCCGCCTCACAGCGCGCCCTGGCGGGTCGTGGATCGGATCCTCGTCGCGGGCCAGATCTCCATCCTCCAGGTGGAAGCTGCGCGAATCGAGGAGGCGGTCGTCCGCAGGCGTCGTGACCCAACGGCATCGAGGTCGCGGAGGTGGTGGCGACCTTGGTCGGATCTGCTCATCTCGGGGCGCTTCTGGCGCGTGATCCTGCGGATACGACCATGTGTCCGCGTCACCTCGCGTTAGTCCGTCCATGGAGGTGGCGATGCTGGTCGTTCTCGCCGCGTGCGGCCCCGCCCACACCGGCCCCGCCGCCCACACCGGCGATCCCGCGCCCGTCCCCGACCTCGACTTGCGCCTGGCGGGGCCCGACGCCGAGGCGATGGCCGCGGGCCCCGACGGCGTGCTCGTGCTCGGGCGCGTGTCGGGGGCGGACGAGATCATCGACCCGCACGGCGCGGCCGCGGTCGTCGGGGACCTCGACGGCGAGCGCTTCGTCGCGCGCTTCGACATCGAGGGGCACCTGCTGGGCGTGTCCCAGGTGGACCTCGCGTGGGCGGGCCTCGACCACCAACCCGCGGTCGGGTGGCTGCCGGGCGGTGGCGTCCGCGTGGTTGGGTGGACCGACCGCTCGCTCGACGCGCCTGGGGCCAACTGGGAGGACGGCGCGTCGGTGTTGGCGGCGGTCGACCTCGACGCCGACGGGGTCATCACCCGGGCGTGGCGCGTCGCGGCGGCGTCGCGGGCGATGACGGTCGGGCACGTCGTGTTCTCGCCGAGCGGCGCGTTCGTCGTCGTTGGGTCGTTCGAAGGCGAGCTTCGCACCGTCTCCACCAACCTCGTGGCCGCGGGTGGCGGCTGCGGGACCGGCTGCTCCGACGGCTTCGTGCTCGACGTCGGCGCGAGCGGCGCCACGCGGTGGGCGGCCCAGCTCGGCAGCGCGGACGTCGACGTGGTCACGTCGGTCGCGCGTGCGCCCTCGGGCGACGTGCTCGTGGTCGGGGGGTTCGCCGGCGCGTTCACGTTCGGGGGCGGGACGGCCGCCGAGCGGCAGGTAGCGGGTCTGGGTGACGCGTCGGAGTCGACACTGGACGCGTTCGTAGCGTCGTTCTCGGCGAGCGGCGACCCGCGGTGGGTCAGCTCGTTATTGGCGGCAGACGCCGACTTCGTAGCGCCCTGTGGCGTCGCGGTCGCGACGGACGGCACCATCTACGTCGCGGGCAGCCACGAGGGCGAGCAGCTCGTGGTCGGCGGGGAGACGGTCTACTCCTTGGCGCCGTCCGACCGCGCGTTCTGGGCTCGGTACGACGCCGACGGGGGCGTGTTGGGGGCGGGTCCGCTCGGGGGGCGCGAAGAGAGCGGCCTGACCAGCCACCGGTGCGTGGCGCCCGACGGCACCGGCGGGGCGCGGGTGAGCATGGCGCACGACGGCGACGCGACGTTCGTGACCACCAGCGGCGAGGTGGTTCTCGACGCGGGCGCCTACCTCGCGCAGCTCGGCGCGGACGGCGTCATCGCGGCGAGGCGGGTCGGCGACGAGCCCGAAGACGGCGTGCCGGGCGGCACCCGCGACCTGTTCGCCGTGGGCCCTGCCACCTGGCTCGGCCCGGTGTGGAGCGACGGGTCGTCCTGGATGGCGCTGATCGATCGGCCGTAACGCCTGTCCGATGGGACGGATCGCGCCGGCGCGGCGCGGGCCCGGCGGGTTAACCTCGCGGGCGTGACCGCACCGTGGAGCGACCGCCCGTGCAGCCCTTGTATGGCCCCGACACGCCACCCGAGCTCGACGTGACGCGCGACGGCTACATCATCAAGGTCCGTTGGTTTCAATCGAAGCGGGACGCGCTGAACCTGCTCGTGTTGGCGCTGTTCGTCGGCGGGTTCGTGTTCGTGCTGCCGCGCACCGAGGTCGATGTCAACCCGCTCGTCGTCGCGTCGTTCTTGGGGGTCTTCGTCACGTATGGCGCGTATCGCGCGCTCGCTATCGCGCTGAACGTCACCACGTTCGAGGTGCGCCCCGAAGGCTTGACGGTGCGGCACGGCCCGATCCCCACGCTCCTCGCCGAGCTGCGCGGGGAGCGGCCCGTTCAGCTCAGCGTGGTGCAGCACGTCAAGGCCGTCGCCAGCGTCCGGGCGGGTCCGACGGGCGGGTCGCAACGCGACGCGGTCGGCACGTACGTGGTGTGTGCCACGCTGCCCGGGAATCGGCTGGTCGCGATCGGGCCGCCGCTGCGCAACCCGGTCACGGCGCAGTGGATCGAGCAGCGCATCGAGCGCACGCTCGGCATCGGGGACCAACCGTATCTGAACACGTAGGGAGACGGCGCCCTGAGCGATCTGGCCGGGCCGGCTTTGATTCGGACGTTGGATCGCCGCCCTCCAACGTCGTGAGCACGCGCCCCATCAGCTCCCCTGGCAGCCCCGTCTCCTCACGGCTGATTCTCCGCGCCCGAAGGCACGCTGGTGTCGACGTACGCGACATCGACGTGCGTGCGAATCACGTCGTCGAGGGGGTCCAGCGGGTCGAGCGGCAGCTCGATCTCGTCGCTGTCGCTGAGGCCACCACCGTCGGTGTCGGTGACGTTGGGGTCCGTGCCGTGGATGTGCACCTCTTCGCCGTCGGTCAGGCGGTCGCGGTCGGAGTCGGCGTCGTTGGGATCCGTGCCGAGAACAGCCTCTTCGCCGTCGGTGAGGCCGTCGGCGTCGCTGTCGACGGGCGGCACGGTGTCGGCGTCGGTGTCGGTGTCGGTGCAGCAGCCAAGGAAGAATGCGCATGGAGCCCCCTGATAATGGGGCGTCGATAAGGTGCGATGGGCGGCGGGTGCACCTCGGCAGCGTGCGCGTAGCCGGCCGGATGATGGCCGGAGATCACTTCTCATCGGCGTTTTCGGCCGCGCTAACACCCGATAACTGACCGAGGTGGGAGGGGGCGCGCTCAGAGGTCGGGCGGATCCCTGCCTCCGCCGCCCGGTGGGTCCGTTCGTGCTCGGGCTCGTCGGCGGAGCGGCGCTCGGTCGCGCTCGCCAGCCCGGGCGAGGGTCGTGCACGGTCGTCCACGCCCGGCATCGTCCACCGCCGGGGCTGGCACCGGACCGGAGCATCGCGGACAACCCACGTGGGTCGCGGTGCGGTCCCGAGGTGGTCGGGCAGCGACATCGCCGGCTGGGGACGATGACGGGCGTGGACGACCATGCACGACCCTGCCGGATCAACAGGTCGGGAGACCCCGCCGGTGCACGGGTCGCACACGGTCGCCCACCCCCTTGGACAACCCGTCGCGGCGATCGTCGCGGGCAGTTCGAGCGGGATCAGGCGACGCGTTGCCCACATCGCCCCCAGCCGCTACTACGATTCGAATCATTTTAGCTGCGTATTTCGCTGTTGGCAGGTTGTGCGCTCTTGGTTGACCCAATAGGTGTTTGTGAAGGATGGGATCATGTCTCCTGCCGAATGTGCGTCGCTTCATGCTCGGATTGTGTCGCTGTGTAAGGTGCGGGTCGCGACCGACCTGGAGCTCATGGGGCTGCTGAGCGAGATGGAGGCGGCGAACGGGTTCCGCGCCGTCGGGTACGCCACGTTCGCCGAGTACGCGGCGGCCGTGCTGCACATGCCCGCGCGGCAAGCGCGCGACCTCGTGCGCGTCGCGCGGTCGCTCCCCAAGCTGCCCGCGCTCGAGCAGGCGATGGCCGACGGGCGCGTGGGGTGGACGAAGGCGCGCGAGATCGTCCGGGTGGCGTCTCCCGATACGGTGCACGCGTGGGTCGCGCGCGCGGAGCAAGCATCCAGCCGGGAGCTGGAGGCGCTCGTCGCGGCGGCGTCGCCCGGTGAAGGGCCACCAGCGGAGGCGCCGAGAGCGCCCGCCTACACGTCGCGCGTGTTCCACCGCCTCGAAGCCAGCGACGCCGAGGTCATCGACGAGCTGCGCGCGTTCTTGCGGGCCAGCGTCGCGGGGGACGACGTGTCGGACGGGACGCTGCTCGCGGAGTTCGCGCGGCGGTACCGGCGGGGGGTGGCGGACGGAGCGGACGACGTCCGGGAGCTGCCGGCGCTGGAGCCGGCGGTGCTGCACCTGCAGGTCGCGCCGGACGGTCGGGTCGAGGGGCATGAGGCCGAGACGTCGGAGACGATCGCGTCGCAGGTGGCGTGTGACGCCAAGATCGTCGACGTGGACGGGGCGACGGCGCGGACGATCCCGTCGCGGGTGCGGGAGTTTGTATTGGATCGGGACCGTCGGCGGTGCGCGGTGCCGGGCTGCGCGGGGCGGTTCTGGCTGCACCTGCACCACGTGCGGCCGTTCGTGATGGGGGGCGGGCACGAGCCGGCGAACCTGCTGACGCTGTGTGCGTGCCACCACCGCCTGATCCACGAGGGTCACCTGCGGGTGGAGGTCGACGACGAGGGGGCGGTGCACGTCGAGCGGGCGGACGGGACGGTGCGGGT
>CAIUDO010000500.1 GCA_903897935.1 uncultured Pseudomonadota bacterium | reverse complement strand
GGCCCGCCTGATCGGCGAAGACGTGTTGCCCGACGATCGGCACCGCCTCGCCGAATTCGTCGCCGAGAGCCGGGTGAGCTCGACCGAGGTGTCGTCGCACCCGATCGTGCTGACGTTGCGCGGCGACGTCGACGAGGTCGTCCCGGATCTCGGGGAGGAGAGCGGCGGCGAGGGCCTGTTCGACGCCGGCACCGGGCACTCGGAGTCCACGGCGACCCGCACCGAGGGGGTGCCGACCGACCGATCGAGGGCGCTGTGGGGCCAGGTCGCGGCGCCGATGCTGCACGCGCCGCCGTCGGGCCGGTTCGGGGCGGTCCAGGGGGTGCCGAGCCGCGCGATCCTGACGTTGGTCGCCGAGTCCACCCCCGACGTCTTGCCGGGCGGGCGGTGGCTCGATCGCCGGTGGGGGGCGCTGCTCGAGGAGCGGCGGGTGGAACAATCGCGTGTCGTAACCACGTTCTCCCGCGGATCGGACACGGAGGTCACGGCGCGCCCGGTGTTGCTTCACCCGGAGCGAACGCCGCTGTGGCGATCGGCGCGCATGGCCGCGTTCATGGCGCTGTTGTTGTCGGTGGCGGCGCTGCTCGCGATGGGCGGCACGCTGCTGGGCCGGTTCTCGATCTGGTAGAGGGCCCTGGCTTACACAGTTCTTTCGACTTGGTCCGTAAGAACCCACATCTTCCTTGGTCGATGCGGGCCCACGTGCCTCCGCCGCGTCTTGTTCGTCGGCCGGGATCGGATAGCCGGCGCCTTCACCCGGACGCCGAACCCATGCGCTCGATCCCGTTCTCGCTGGACGCCACCTGCGGTCGCGCGCGCGCCGCGACGTTCAAGCTCGCCCGCGGGACCGTCACTACGCCGCTATATATGCCGGTCGGCACGCAGGGCGCCGTCCGGTCGGTGAGCCCGCTGCACCTCGCCGGCACCGGCACGCAGATCGTGCTCGCGAACACGTACCACCTGTCGCAACGGCCCGGCGAAGAGCTCGTCGAGAAGGCTGGTGGCCTGCACAAGTTCATGGCGGTGGACATCCCGATCCTCACCGACTCGGGCGGGTTCCAGGTGTTCTCCCTCGACAAGTCCGTGTCGGAAGACGGCGTGACGTTCAGCTACGAGGTCGACGGCCAGCGCACCACGCTCACGCCCGAGCGCTCGATGGAGATCCAGCAGCGCCTCGGGAGCGACATCGCGATGGTGTTCGACGAGTGCGTCGCGGCGGGCTCCGAGCGCGGGTACGTCGAGCGATCGGTGGCGCGCACCACGCGGTGGGAGCAGCGCTCGAAGGACGCGCACAAGCGGCCGGATCAGTCGTTGTTCGGCATCGTCCAGGGCGGCGTGTGGAAGGACCTCCGCCAGCGGTCGGCGGCGGAGATCGCGGGCATCGGCTTCGACGGGTACGCGATCGGCGGCTTGTCCGTCGGCGAAGGCCACGACGTGATGTGCGAGGTGCTCGACTACACGACCGAGTGCATGCCGGTCGACGCGCCCCGGTACCTGATGGGGGTCGGCAAGCCCACCGACCTCGTGGAAGGGGTGGCGCGCGGCGTCGACATGTTCGACTGCGTGATCCAGACCCGGCACGCCCGCTCCGGAGTGGTCTACGCGTGGCGCGGCCGCCATCGGCTCACGGATCGTAGGTATCGCCGGGACTTTTACCCGATCGACACCTCGTGCACCTGCTACACGTGCCAGAACTTCTCGCGCGCGTACCTGCATCATCTGTTTCGGGTCGGCGAGATCCTGGCGGCGTCGCTGGCGTCCATCCACAACATCGCTTGGTTCCACCAGATGATGGCGGCGATGCGCGCAAGCATCCTCGATGGGACGTTCGAGGCGTTTCGCCAGCGCATCCACGAGGCGTATCCGGTGGCCGAGCCCGAGCCGGTCGTCGAGCCTGACGAGGCGCCGCCGGCGGAGGCCAAGCGGCCGCCCCGCGGGCGGCGCGGCCGTTGACGCGAGCTTGCAGCCCCCCCCGTAATGAGCATAGGGGCACAGGTGGTTCCGACCGTGCGAACGAACTCCGGGGTGTGGCGCGCGCTCGCAGACCGAGCGGGCGCGGCGTCGTGGGCGCTCGCGGCGCTCGGCGTCGCCGCTAGCGTTTGGGGCGCGTTCGCGGCGATCGAAGCTCAGTCTGCAGCGGTGGCGGCCGAGTTCAACGAGCGCGCGAGCCAGCGCATCCGGGCCGTCGCCGAGGTGCTGCACGGCACGTCGCGTGACCTCGTCGCGCTGCAATCGCTCTATTTGTCGTCGCAAGAGGTCGAGCGCGGGGAGTTCTCGAGCTTCGCGCAGAACCTGCTCTCCGAGCGTCGCGTCCAAGTGCTGGAGTGGGCGCCGCGCGTCACCGCGGCGGATCGGGCGTCGTTCGAGGTGTCGCTCGGGCGGCCGATCCGCGAGCTGCGTGACGGCGCGCTCGTGGTCGCCGACGACCGTGCCGAGTATGTCCCCATCGCGTTCGTGGTGCCCGAAGACGGCAGCGCGACGTTCACTGGCTTCGACCTTGCGTCGGATCCGGTGCGCCGCGCCGCGCTGGACCAGGCGGCGCGCACGGGCCACCCGGTGTCGACCGGGCGCATCGAGCTGGTACAGGGCGGCTACGGGTTCCTCACTGTGGCGCCGGTGCGGTCCGCGGCGGCGTCACCGGGCGGGGCGCCCGAGGGCTACGTCGTGGGCGTCACCGGCATCTCCGCGCTGCTCGGTGCGGCGCTGTCGGAGCTGCCGCGCGACGGCGTCGTCGTCTCGTTGTTCGACGACGAGGCGGGCGTCGGTGAGCGGTTCTTGGGGCGGTTCCCCGACGAAGGCGGCGCGGGCAGCGCCGCGCCGGTCGGCGTCGTGGGGCGGCTGTGCGGGCTCGTCGACTTGTGCGGGCCGTACACGTCGGCCCAGGGCCCGCACGCCGAGGGATCGATCGCGCTCGATGGGGGCGTGTGGCGCGTCGTGGTCACGACCGGCCCTACGTTCCGCAGCACGGCGCACGGTCGATCGCCGCTGTTCGCGCTGGTGGGTGGGCTGTCGATGACGGCGCTGCTGGTCGGGTACGTTCGGCTGCTCATCGGCCGTACGGCGGAGGCGCGCGCCGACGCGGACCGGCTGTCGCGCGAGATCGACGAGCGCATCCAAGCCGAAGGCGCCGCGAGGGAGTCCGAGGAGAAGTTCCGGGCGCTCGCCGAAGAAGCGCCCGTCGGCGTGTTCGTGCTTCAGGCCGGCACGTTTCGCTACGTCAACCCGTGCATGGCGGAGATGTTCGGGCTGGCGGTGCGCGACATCGTCGATCGGCTCGGCCCGCGTGACCTGCTGTCCGAAGAAGACGTGCAGGCGCTCGACGCCACGACGTCGACGGGGGGGCGCCCGGAGCTGGTGCTGCGCCGTCCAGGTGGTGACCGGACCCTCGAGGCGTACGCGACGCCGGCCGCGTTTGGTGGGCGCGCCGCGGTGCTCGGCACCCTGCTCGACGTGACGGCCCGTCGCCGCGCCGAAGCGGAGCAGCACCGGGTGGAGCGGCTGGAGGCGCTCGGATTGCTCGCGGGTGGCATCGCGCACGACTTCAACAACCTGCTCGCCACCGTGCTCGGCAACGTGTCGCTGGCCGCGCTGAGCGTGCCCGAGGGGTCGGCGCCGGCGACCCGGCTCGCGGACGCGATGCGGGCGGTGGAGCGCGCCCGCGGGCTCACCGCGCAGCTCCAGACCTTCTCACGAGGGGGGTCGCCGATCCTCGAGCCCACCGACCTCGGCGCGACCCTGCGGGAGATGACCCGGTTCGCGCTCACGGGCTCGGCGGTGGTGGCCGAGTTCGACATCGCCGGCGACTTGTGGCCGGTCTCCGCGGACGCCACCCAGATCGCCAGCGTGGTCCAGAACCTCGTGCTCAACGCCAGCCAGGCGATGGGCGGGCGCGGTCGCGTGGTGGTAAGGGCCTACAATCGTCCGCGCGCCAGCGGATCGATCGGCGAGGTGGTGTTCGAGATCGTCGACTCGGGCGAGGGGATGACCGACGCCGTGCGCGAGCGCGTGTTCGACCCGTACTTCACGACCAAGCCGAGCGGGACCGGGCTCGGGCTGGCGTCCGCGCACTCCATCGTGCGACGCCACGGCGGCACGATGGCGGTGGAGTCGCAGGTGGGCGTCGGGTCGACGTTCACGGTGGTGTTGCCGGCGATCGCGCGGGCGCCGGAGCGTGGCCGGTCCGTCGACGTGGCCCCAGGGCGGCGGGCGTCCGTCCTGGTCATGGACGACGATCCCGACGTGCGCTCGGTCGCGGTGCGGCTGCTGGAGAGCTTGGCCTACACCGTCGAGGGCACCGCGGACGGCGGGGAGGCGGTCGATCGGTACCGCGACCGCCTGGAGGCGGGGTCGCCGTTCGACGTGGTGGTGCTCGACCTGACCGTGCCGGGTGGGGTCGGGGGCCGGGACGCGCTGGTCGCCCTGCGCGCCATCGACCCGGCGGTGCGGGCGGTGGCGTCTTCGGGGTACTCGTCGGACCCGGTCATGGCGGATCACACCCACTACGGATTCGTCGCGGTGTTGCCCAAGCCGTACTCACGCGCCAACCTCGCGGCGACGCTCGACGCGGTGCTCGCCCGATGAGCCCGACCGGAGCCCTCGTTGGCGCCGACCAGGCCGCGCCGTCCCGTCCGTATGGCCAGATGCTCATCGCGGCGTCGTTTGTGTTTGTGCTGGTGGGGTGGGGGTGGGAGCTGTACGGCCGGTGGGGCACCGACCCGCTCCTGGGGGGTATCTGGCTGTGCCTGACCCTGCTGATGATGTCGCGCATCGAGAACCGGCGGGACGTGCCGCTCGTGATCGCGGGCTTGTTCGGCGGGTTCCTGATCGAGTGGTGGGGCACCACCACCGAGCTGTGGTCGTATTACACCGCGCAGCGACCCCCACCGTGGATCGTCCCGGCGTGGCCCGTCGCGGCGCTCGCGGGAGACCGGGTGGTGACCGTCATCGAGCGCGGCATGACCCCGGGCCGCCGGGTCGGGTGGGCGTATTGGGTCGCGCTGCCGGTGTTCGTGGTGGGCATGGCCGCGTTCTTGTGGCCGAGCGTGCACATCGTGAGCTCGCAGGTCGTGCTCGGGCTGATGGTGGCCGTCCTGGTGACCTCGCCGGACCGCCACCGGGACGCCCTGCTGTTCGCGGGCGGGGCCTTCTTGGGGATCGGCCTCGAGTACTGGGGCACCAGCCGCGGGTGCTGGACCTACTACACGGGCGAGGTCCCGCCGGGCATCGCGGTCTTGGCGCACGGCTTCGCGTCGGTGGCGTTTGGGCGCGCGGCGACGGTCATGCAGCGGGTCTACGAGGATCACCGGGTCGTTCGCTGGATCGGGGCCGTAACGGGCCGAGGCGGCGCGGGTGTCTGAGCTCGTCGCCGGTCTGGCGCCGCTCCGGGCCGTGTTGGCGGCGGCAGGGGACCCGGCGCGTGCGCGCGCGATGGCGGCGTACCAGAAGGACCAGTTCGTGTTCTTCGGCGTGCCGGCTCCGGAGCGTCGGCTGGCGCAGGCGGAGGTGATGGGCGCGTCGAAGGCGGCGACGTCCGACGAGCTGCTGGCGTTCGCGCGTGCGTGTTGGGCGGCCCCCGAGCGGGAGCTGCAGTACGTGGCGGTCGACGTGCTGTCGCGGCGGTCGCGCGCCCTCGACGCCGGTGCGTTGCCGGCGTTGGCCGAGCTGATCGAGGCGCGCTCATGGTGGGACACCGTCGACGGCCTCGCCGCCAACGTGGTGGGCGACGTCGTTCGGCGGCACCCCGCCGCGGCCGCGGTGATGGACACCTGGATCGGGGCCCGGGCTGACGATCCCGGGGGCCTGTGGCTGGCCCGCGCCGCGGTGCTGCACCAACTGAAGTGGGGCGCGGCGACGGACGCGGACCGCTTGTTTGCCTACGCGGCGCGCCACGCGGGTCACAAGGACTTCTTCATGCGGAAGGCGATCGGGTGGGCGCTGCGGGTCTACGCCCGCCACGATCCCGACGCTGTGCGGTTGTTCGTCGCGAGCTACCCGGTGTCGGGGTTGACGCGCCGGGAGGCGCTCAAGCACCTCGGTGGGTAGCGTCTGTGGCGGGTGGGCCTGGAGGCCCGCGCTCCGGAGCCAACGCCACGTCGGTGGCCCTTCGCAGCGGACCATCACGGGGCCCCGCTCACCGCGCCGGCCGCGCGTGCCCGCAGGCCGACCGGTGCCCCCCCACCGACGCCGCTTCGCCACCGCGTTTGCCGTGACCCACGTGGGTCGGCCGCCGCCGCGGCTCCGCTGGCCCCACCCGCACCGAGCCGTCCGGCCGCTCCGCGTGCACCGCCCCGTCGTCGTCCACCTCGACCCGCAGATGACCCTCGTGGATCAGGCGATGGTGGCACGCGCACAGGGTCAGGAGGTTGGTGGGGTCGTGGGACCCACCGAGCGAGAACGGCCGGAGGTGGTGCAGGTGCAGCCAGAACCGGCCCGAGCACCCTGGGACCGCGCAGCGCCGGCCGTCGCGATCCAGCACGATCGTCCGCACCCGCGGCGGGACGGAGCGCGTGGTCGCGCCGTCCTCGTCGACGATCTTGGCGTCGCAGGCGACCTGCGAGGCGATCGTATCGGACGTCTCGGCGTCGTACCCCTCGACGTGCCCGTTGGGGGTGACCTGCAGGTGCAGCACCGCCGGCTCCATCGCGGGCAGCTCCCCGACGTCCTCGGCGCCGTCGGCCACCCCGCGCAGGTACCGGCGGGCGAACTCGGCAAGCAGGGTGCCGTCCGACACGTCGTCGCCGGCGACGCTCGCCCGAAGGTACGCCAGCAGCTC
>CAIUDO010000499.1 GCA_903897935.1 uncultured Pseudomonadota bacterium | reverse complement strand
AGATGGCGGAGTTGCCGAGCAGATCCTGGTCGTCGGCTTCCAGGCCGGGGGCGGGGCTCGCGGCGGCGGCGTGGGTCGGACCCGAGGAGGGGGCCCGGCGCTGGTACGAAGGCATGGTGAGTTGGCTCCGCGGTCATTTTAGCGTGTCGGCCTCGCAGGTGGCGGAGAGATTCGGCGCGCGGTAATTTTGCCGGGCCGGCCTCGCAGGTGGCGAGAGCTCCGGAGCGGTGATTTTGCCGGGCCGGCCTTACAGGTGGGCCTTGCAGGTGGCGAGCGATCCGGAGCGCGGGCTTTCTAGCCCGCCGGACCGCGGGCTTTTAGCCCGCCTCCCTCCCGCCTCGACCGGGCCCTGCCATGCGGGCTGAACGCCCGCGCTCCGGAGTCACCGCGCCGCCGCCGGACCCGCCGAGCAGGGGCGGGCGGGCTGAAAGCCCGCGAACCGGCGGGCTGAAAGCCCGCGCTCCGGAGTCACCTGGCTGAACGCCCGCGAACCGGCGGGCTGAAAGCCCGCGCTCCGGAGTCACCTGGCTGAACGCCCGCGAACCGGCTGGCTGGAAGCTCGCGCTCCGGAGTCACCGCGCTCCCGGCGGACCCGCCGAGCCGGGGCGGGCGCGCTGAAGGCCCGCGCTCCGGAGTCACCTGGCTGAACGCCCGCGCGCCGGAGTCACCGCGCCGCCGCCGGACCCGCCGAGCAGGGGCGGACGGGCTGAACGCCCGCGCTCCGGAGTCACTGCGCGTCGGTACGGAGCGCGGACTTTTGGTCTCGACGGCGGCGTTTGGGAAGTTCGACCGATCGCTGTGATTCACCGCTCGCGTATCTCCGATTCGTGTCATCCGTACGGCTGTTCGCTGGCATGGTGCGTGCATGAGCCCGGACGGGAGGTTCGGATGAACTATCTGGCTCGTCTGCTTGCGTCGGGGTTCGTGTTCGCGTGCGCGGCGGTCGCGTGGTTGGTGTTCGGCGGCATCATGTCGAACCGCACGATGATGCAAGACAGCGCGCTCGTCGGTCGCGTGAACGATCTGTGGGGCACGCCGCACGCGCAGTACGCGCCCCGGTTTGTGTTTGATTGGGTTGAGGACCGCACGTCGTCCAAGGTGCTCGTCGACACGCAGAACCGGGTGGTGCGGGACGAGCTCGGCGTCCCGCTGTACGCGATCGAGCAGGTGCCGCAGTCGGTGGTCGCGTCGCCGCGCGGGACCGACCTCGACGTGGCGCTCGCGCTCGACTCACGACGGAAGGGCCTGATGTGGTATGCGCTGTACGACGTCGACTTCGAGGGCACATGGAAGGTCACCAGCGACCTCGAGCACCCGTCGACGTTGACGTTCGCGTGGGCGTTCCCGGACTCGGGCGCCAGCTACGACGGCTTCGCGGTGTTCATCGACGGCGTCGACCGCACCAAGGACGTCGCGTCCACGGAAGGGGAGAGTCTGTGGCGGATCCCGGTGCAGCCCGGTGAGTCGCACGAGTTCCGCGTCAAGTACCGGTCGCGCGGGATGGACACCTGGACCTACCACCCGGCGCGCGGCACCGGGCAGGTCGAGGACTTCACCCTCGACATGACCACCGACTTCGTCGACATCGACCTGCCGGCGTACACGATGTCGCCGTCGGAGAAGGCGCGCGAAGGCGACGGGTGGCGCTTGCGGTGGCAGTTCGAGCGCCTCGTCACCGGCAACGGCATGGGCATGGTGATGCCCGAGAAGGTGCAGCCCGGCCCGCTCGCCGCCTCGATGAGCTTCTCGGCGCCCATCTCGCTCGCGTTGTTCATGGTGTGGATCCACGTCCTGGGCCTGCTGCGCCGCATCGAGGTGCACCCGATCAACCACGTGTTCCTGGCCGCAGCGTTCTTCGCGTTCCACCTGCTGTTCGGCTACACGGTCGACCACCTGCCGGTCGAGGCTGCGTTCGCCCTCTCGGCCGCAGTGAGCGTGGTCCTGGTGGTGAGCTACCTGCGGCTCGTGGTCGGGCCCCGGTTCGCGTTCGTCGAGGCCGGTCTGGCGCAGCTCTTGTACCTGGTCGGGTTCTCGCTCGCGCACTTCTGGGAAGGGTTCACCGGCCTGACGGTGACGGTGCTCGGGATCGTGACCCTGTTCGCGCTCATGCAGCTCACCGGCCGCATCAAGTGGGCCGAGGTGTTGGCGCGGGGTAGCCTGGAGGCGCCGGAGGTGGGGTGAGGCCGACCCGCAGGACGATCCTGGCCGGCGCCGCCGCGTGGGTGGCGGCCCCGCGCGTCGCCTGGAGCGCCCCGATCGACCGCGCCGCGGTCGACGCGGCGCTCTCGTCGTTCTCAGCGCGCGCGATCGCGGCCGACTTCGCCGCCGCGGTCCGGGTGCCGCGGCGCCTCGCGTCCGATGCCGTGTCGTTGCTCCCCGACGGCGGGGGGTTCGCCGCGCTGCGCGAGGCCGCGGAGTCGTCCTCCTTTCGCGGCGATCTGACGGCGCTCTCCGCGCGCATGGCGCGGATGCCCCAGATGCTCGGGGTCATCCGGCGGGCCGCGCGCGCGCTGCCGACCACTGAGGAGGGGCTGGTCGCGGGGCTCGACGCGGTCGCGAAGCAGCACCTCGGGCTCGATCTCCCGGCGTTGCGGGCGCACACGGCGGGCCTGCCCCCGGGGCTCGCCGTGATCTACGGGCCGGCCACCCGGGTGCACGAGCTGGTCGGGGTCATGCTCGCCGGGCCGTTCACCACCTGGCTCGAGCTGGTGCACGGGCGCCGCGCACGCGTGTTGTTGCCGTCGGACCGGTACACGTTCGAGCACGACGCGCTGTCGTTGCTGCTCGACCCCACGGTCTCGGTGGTGTGCACGGTCGGTCACGGCACCTGGACGTCGCTGGACCTGTCTGGGGTGTACGTCGATCCGGTCGACGCGCTGCGCATCGTGTCGGCGCGGGGCGCGTCGTCGCCGCGAAAGCTCGCCGAGGCCGCGATGGAGAGCGGCGTCGAAGGCGCGCTCCAGCGGGCGCGCCGGCGGGGCGGGGCCCTCGAGGAGGCCGAGCTCGCGGCGGCGATCGAGCGGCTGCCCGAAGCGCGCCGCCCGCGCAAAGAGCTGGTCGTCCGGTACACGTGCGGGTACGACCGCTATGAGGCCGACGCGGGGCTGCTCTGGGAGCTGCTGCCGCCGGAGGTGCGGGCCGGCATGTCGCGCCGCGGCGAGCTGCTGTCGGCGGACCGCCCGTCGGCGACCGGAACGTGGGAGGCGGCGTTGTCGGCGTGGTTGGCGGACACGACGATCCGGGTGGTCGAGCGGCCGGCGTTCGGGTCGTGCCTCGTCGACGACCCGAGTCGCACCCGCGGCTACGAAGGAGAGGCCTGGATCGACGACTACGTGCGGGCGCCGGTGCCGGCGCCGTTGGCGTCGGCCTGGCCGGTGGGCGCCGACAGCCGGTAGCGGTCAGCTATGTACGCTGGTTATTCCTGCCTGCCTGCCGCGCGGCGTGCCTCGGGTCGGGTGCGGCCGGACCGTCCAGCGGCTAACCGCTCACCGCTGACTCCGTTCCTCTCGCCCTTGGTGATCCTTGACCATGCCGTTGTTCTTGTCGTTCTTCGCGTGCGCGCCCAAGGCACCCGACGCCGCTCCGCCCCCCGCGCCCGTCGATCCCGCCGCGGAGATGGTCGCCACCATCCAGCGGCTCGACCTGAGCGACCTCGGCAACCCGGTGCTCCGCTGGGACGCCGAGCCCCCGCTGTCGGCGCCGAAGTCCGCCCCGCACACCGCGCTCGTCCTGCTCGTCGAGTTCTCCGACACCAAGTTCGACCGCTTCGCCGGAGACCCGGATCAATCCGGGAAGCTCACCGCGTGGTACCAGGATCTGCTGTTCGACGACACCTACAGCAAGCGCGACACGCTCAGCCACTACTACGCCGACCAGTCCGGCGGCGCGTACCACATGGACGGCAAGGTGCTGCCGCCCGTTGTGCTCGACAAGCCGCTGTCGGCGTACGGCGGTTCGTATCGCCCCGAGGGCGGCACGTGGCGTAACGACGTCGACCCCGACGGCCTGATCGAAGACGCGCTCGCGAAGGCCGCCCAGGCCGCCACCCTCGACGCGTCGGTGCTCGATCGGTGGGATCCCGTCGACTACGACGACGACGGCGTGACCGACGAGCCCGACGGCTACGTGGACCACCTCGTGCTCGTCTACGCGGGGCGCGGCCAGCACTCGTGCGCCCGCATCCGCAAGCTCGACGAGGTGCTCAACCCCAACGTCGGCATGGAGGCGCTCGACGCGCTCAGCCCCGAGCAGCGGGCGTGCGCCGACCGCATCTGGCCGCACCGCGACGAGGTGCGCCTGCGCGACGGCCAGGGGCCCACGATCGCCGGCGTCGAGAACCGCAACGGCGGCGCGCCGCTGCGCGAGGGCTTGTGGATCCGCAGCTACAACATGCAGAGCGAGTACACGAGTCAGTCCACCTTCATCCACGAGATGGGTCATTCGCTCGGGCTTCCTGACGTGTACTCCGGCACGAGCAACAACTCGACCGGCCCGTGGGAGGTCATGAGCCACACCACCGATCCGCGCCCGCAGAACCTCAGCAGCTGGTCCCGGCTGCAGCTCGGCTGGATGAAGCCCGAGGTCATCGTGCCGCCGGCGTTCGGCGGCGCCCCCGAGGTCACGCTGCACCTGACCGACCTCGGCACGGGCGACCCGGGCCAGACCCGATCGGCGCTGATCGTGCTGCCGCCGAAGCGTCGCTCGCTCGACCTCACCACGCTGCCGGCGGCGTCGGGCACCACCGCGCTGTACAGCGGGCAAGGCAACGACCTCGACCGGCGCGCGATCGTCACCGTCACCGTGCCCGACGTCGACGCGCCGCTGCTCGAAGCCGACGCGTGGTGGGAGATCGAGGCGGGCTGGGACTTCGCGTACGTCGAGCTGTCGGCGGACGGGGGCCGCACGTTCCAGCGCCTCACCCCGACCGATCGTCGCCACATGCCGGCCAAGCACGGCCACGACGGTGTCGACAGCGGTCCCGGCTTCACGGGCCTGAGCGGGGACCTCGACGGAGACGGCAAGAACGAGAGCGCCGCCGGCTGCGACCCGAAGGCGGACGTTTCGAGCGGCGAGGACCGCGCGAACCAAGAGGCCAGCCCCTGTGAAGGCGCGACGTGGGTGTCGGTCGCGTTCGACCTCGCGCCGTGGAAGGGCAAGGAGGTGTCGGTGCGCTGGCGCTACTACACCGACGGCGCCGCGGTCGAGAACGGGATCCTGGTCGACAACGTGCGGGTCGGGAGCGCGCTCTCCGAGGGCTTCGAGGCCGCGCCCGGCGCCGCGTGGCGCATGGACGGGTTCACCACCAGCACGGGCCACCACGACCTGCTCGTGCCGCACTTCTACCTGCTCGAGTTCCGCGATCCGTACGCGAAGTCCGACCGCGGGTACGACGACGGCATGAGCCAGGGCTCGTTGTCGCTCTTCTGGGATCCCGAGCGAGACGTGATGTCCGCGATGCAGGTCAACCCGCGGCCCGGCGTGCTCGCCTGGTACTACGACGGCGCGTTCGCGTGGTCGGAGAACGACCCGGCCAGCAACGGCCCCGGCAAGGGCTACCTGCTCGCGGTCGACAGCAACCCGAACGAGCTCCCGTTCCCAGGCGCGACGGCGTGGATGCAGGGAGATCCTTCCACGTTCGACACCCGGTACGTGCTCGAGGGCGACGCCACCCAGGCGTCCTTGCGGGAGGCGCTGATGCGCACGATGTGCTTCGTTCGCGAGCCGTCGTACGTGCCGGTCGACGTCGTCGGGGACGGGCTGGCCAAGCTGTGCAAGGTCGCGTCGCCGGCCCCCGCGCGGTCGGTCGACGTCGGCGGGGCCAAGGCCATGCTCGGCACCCAGTACAGTGACCTGCTGCCCGGCGCCGATCGCGACGGGTGGCGGCCGGTCGGTGAGCTGCACGACTTCCGTGTTCGGGACGGCGCGATCAGCTACCGGCTCAACGACCGATCGTTGCGCTCGTTGCACACGTACGACAACCCGTTCGCGACCACCGAGATGCCGCGCGGGATCGTGGTGTACGACGTCGTCGACGGCGCGTTGGTGGAGCGGGAGGCCCGCAGCCACCCCGCGGTCACCACCTTCGACGACGGCGATCCGTCGCGCTGGCTGAACCCGAACCTGAACTTCGGCGGGGTCGCGGTGCCGACCGAGGGGTTGAGCTGGGTGGTGTCGGAGCCCGCGCCGGGCGCGCCGGCCGGCACCCGCGCTACCGTCACCGTGCGGTGGGCGACCCAGGGCGGGTGATCGGCATCAGCAGCCTTGGTTCGCGTACGGGCGAAGCAGCTCGAGCAGCGCCTGAACATCGGCCTTCATCGCCGGGTCTTCGAGCTGCGGCTCGAGGGCGTCGAGCGCCATCTGCCACCCACCGAGGTACGGCGACAGCGGCCAGTGACCCGCGGAGTAGTCGCTCAGGGTGACCTGGGCGGCGTCGATGAACTGGCGCGTCGCGAGGTCGTAGCGCTCCACGAGCTCGGGCGTCTGCGCGACGATCGTCGCCGAGAGCGCGACAGGATCGTCGCTGGCGTCGAGCTGCGCGCGCGTGACGACGACGTCGGGGTGATCGAACAGGTACTCGCCCTGGATCGGCGCCCGCAGCCCGGTGACGCCGAACCCGTCGAGCAGGGACACGTGGCGGGCGAGGCCGTCCTGGATGCGGTGCCACTCCGCCTGCACTTCGGGGCGCTCGGTGGCCGCGGCGTGCCGCGAGACCACCTTCTGGGTGACCAGCGCGAGCTGGACCGACGCCCGGTTGTACGGGCACGCGCCCATGAGCACGTCCGCGGAGGCGCGCGCCTCGACGCGCTCGGCCTCGGTGGCGCCCGAGACGTACCATTCCACCACCCCGAGCGCGCGCGTGGTGCCTTCGGCGCCGCTGCGGATGAGCTCACCGAACGCCTCCTGGCCGATCGACGCCTCCATCGGGGCTTCATCGGCGGGCGACGAGGCGCCCGTGGTCTCGGTGGCACCGCCACAGCCCAGGGTCACCAGCGCGTAGAAGAGCACGTTCATGGCAGGAGTCCAGGTTCCGGCAGGCACGCCGGAGGTGACGAGGGAGGGGACCACAACGACCAGGGACCCAACACGAACAGCGCCGCGGGCAGCGCGACCACGCCGAGCGCCAGCACGATCCGCGGGGATCGTGGGCGTGCCCGATCCGCCAGCACCGCGCGGATCCTCGCTTCGACAGACCCACCCGCGGACAAGCCCGCCAGGGCAGGCCGGTCGCGGCCCAGCCGCAACAGCGCCGACGCGTACGCGCTCGGGCGGATGCCCGTCGCGAGCGCCGCTTCGTCGGCTGCGTGCTCCGCGGCGTCGACGAGGCGCGCACGAACCAGCCATACCAGCGGGTGGAACCAGAACAACGCGCACACGACCTGCGCGGCGACGTGTACCAACCAGTCGCGCCGCGCGACGTGCGCGCGCTCGTGGGCGAGCGCGGCGTCCCGATGCGCGGCGTCCCACTGCGGCCACTCCCACGGCACCACGACGCGGGGGCGCCACCACCCGAACGTCAGCGGCCCAGGCACCTCGCCCGGGAGCGCGCGTACGACGTCGCCTTCGACGAGGCCGCGCCGCGCGACCCGCTCGAGCCACAGCCTTCGTACGATGGGCGGCGTGAGCGCGACCACCACACCGACGAGCCACACCGTGGCGAGCCACCCGTGCTCGATCGCGAGCGCCTGGCCGCGCCCGAGCCAGGCGGACGCCGGGAGCGCCGCCAGGGCGCCGATCATGAGCGCGTGGCCGGCGTGTCGTCGTGCAGCCGACGCGACGACCACCCGGTCGACCAGCAGCGCCGCCCCCGCGAGGACCGTGGCCTTCACGCCGACGTCGACGAGCAGCCCGGCGGCCAGGTGCGCGACGGGCGCGCTCATCGGCCACGCTCGCGGGCCTGCTGAATCAGCGCCTCCAACGCCGCTACTGCGTCGTCGTCGAGTTTGGTTTCGGCGAGCAGGGCGACGGCCGCGTGGGTGGCCGATCCCGCGAAGAACGCGTTCACGACGCGATCGAGGGCCGACCGGGCGGCGCGCTCGGGCGGCACCGTGGGCGCGTAGACGTAGCGCAGACCGTCGGCGCGGTGCGTGAGGTGGCCCTTCGCTTCCAGGGTCGCGAACAGGGCGCGCACCGCGGAGTAGCTCGGAGGATCCACCATCTGCGCGCGCACGTCGGCGACGGCGGCTTCGCCCAGGCGGTACAAGACGTCCATGATCTCGCGCTCGCGGCGCGACAGCGGGTCGGGTGCGTCAGGCATGCTGGTATTCTAGCAGGTCGCGATCGGGCCGGCGAGGGCCGTGACGCAGCGTGACCGAGGGAGGCGGGTCAGGGCGCCGCGGCGACGTCCACCACCACCGAGAACAGCCGCTCGAGCCCTGATCCCACCTCCGAGACCGGCACGCGCTCGCCGTGACCGTGCATGGTCTCGGCGTCTTCCGCGGTGACCTCGAACGGGACGTAGCCGTACGCGCGGACCCCCTTACGCCGGAGGTCCATCGAGTCGGTGTACCCGACGGACAGCAGCGGGCCGGCGGCCGCGGTGGGGCGACCCTCCACCGCGTAGCGGACCAACGCGCGGAACAACGGGTCGTCGGTGGGGCTCGCGCTCGACTCCGCCGCGCTGATCACCTCGAAGCGCACGCCGTCGACGTGCGCCGTGGCCTCGCGCAGCCGCTCGAGCATCGCGCCCGGGGTGGTGCCGGGCCGCAGCCGGCAGTCGTACATCGCGCGCGCCTCCGACGGCACCACGTTGGGCGCGACCGCCCCGTACACCCCGGTCAGGTGGATGGTGTCGGTGAGGATGGCGCGCGTGGCCGGCTCGTTCATCAGCTTCTTGCGCGCGAGCGTGCGCACGAGGAGCGGGCTGCGCAGCACCGCCCCGGTGGCCCCGCCGTGGGTGCGCCCGATGGCGTCGAGCAGATCGAGCATCGTCTCGTCGAACACCGGCCGCGCGCGCATCCGGTCGATCGCGACCATCGCGTCGCGCAGCCGGTCGGGGGCCTCGCCGGGGTAGGGCGTCGACCCGTGCCCGGCGCGCCCGGTCGCGATCAGCTCGACCCACAAGATGCCCTTCTCGGCGACCGACACGCCGTGCACCGACTCGCCGTCGAAGATGGCGTCCTTGACCCCGAGGCCGCCTTCGTTGATCGCGTGGCTGCACCCGATCTGATCCCAGTACCGGTCGACGGCCTCGCGCGCGCCGACGTTGGCGACCTCCTCGTCCGCGAGGGCCAGCAAGACGACGTCGCGTGACAGCGGCACCTGCAGACGTTTGAGCAGGATCATGGTCTGCAGCTCGAGCGCCCCCATGCCCTTCATGTCGAGCGCGCCGCGCCCCCAGATCGATCCGTCGACGATCACGCCGGATAGCGGCCCACGATCGGCCGGCCACCTCTCGTCCTCCCAGCCGACGACGTCGAGGTGCGAGACGAGGCAGAGCGGCCCGGCGGTCGGGTTGGTGGCGTTCAAGCGCGCGACGAGCGAGGCCCGCCCCTCGCTGTGCGGCAGCAGCGCCCACGGGATGCCCTCGGCGTCGAGGCGGGCGCCCAAGAACGCTGCTCCGACCTCCTCCATGCCGGGCGGGTTGCGGGTGTCGACCTGCAGGTACGCCGACAGCAGCGCGACGGTCTCTGCCTGGGCGGCCTCCCAGTCGACCTGGGCGCGCCAGCGCGTGACGTGGGCGGGGGGCTCGGACGCGGCGGCGAGCGCCGCCAACACGACGATCACGATCAGCCGCCGTAGGCGCCCGAGGCGCACAGCTCGTCGGTGGTCTCGTCCCAGTCGGCCAACGCGTTGAGCATCAACCGCTGGATGCCGTCGTCGTCGCTGGTGAACCCGGCGCCCCAGTCGGCCTGCCGCCACACGGCGTAGGCGTGCACGATCTCACCGGGCGCACGCTGCCAGTACGCCTCGAGCTGGTAGTCCTGGTCGAGCGTCTTGTTGTCGGAGTCGAACTCGGCGGGCTCGGGCAGGTACGCGCGGGCGAGCACGACGTCGCCCCACGGGCTGGTCTCGTCGTCCATCGCGACGACGCGCCGCAGCGAGGAGTCGAGCGACGCCGTGTACCCGGCCCCGAGCACGCTCGCGGTGTAGGTGACGTCCCACGAGAGCGTGTGGTCCGCGCCCTGGAGGAACCCGTCGATTTCGCCGTGGTAGTCGCGGGTGTAGCTGTCGTAGGTGCCCTCGTAGAGCTGATCCTGGGCGGGCTCGGTGAGGATCTGCTCGAGCGCGCCGAGGTCGCAGCGGATCAGGTTCACCAGGTACACGCCGGCCGCGGCGGTCGGGCTGCGGTCGGTCACGCCGACCAGCGCGCCTTGTTCGTCGGACAGCGGCGTGAGCGATCCGTCGGCGGGGCCGTCGACGGAGGCGCCGTCGACCGCGGCGTCGAGGTTGCGGATCGCCTCGTGCAAGACCTCGTCTTCGCCGGCGTCGTACCCGTCCCACACGTAGTGGAACAGGGCGTCGAGCTCGGCGGGGGCGGGCTCGACCTTCTTGCAACCGAACGTGAGCGACGCCGCGACGAGCACGTAGCGCATGGGGCCTCCGGTCCGCGCGATGTATCGCGCACGGCGCCCGGGCGGTCCTGACGCCGCGAGCCAAGTTATCGGGGGAGCGCCGCGCCGAGGCGGCGTCGGGAGCGTGGGTGGCGACCGAGGTTCGATCCGTGGCGAAACGAGACGGCACCGCGGGTCCGGCCCCGGTGGAGCTGCTCGTGCCGTCCGAGCGTCGCATCTTCGCGTTGGTGCACGGGTGCGTGCGGTACCTCGGCGGCGTGCAGGTGGCGTGGAACCACCTGTTCATGGTGAACGTCGTGCGGCTGCTCGCGGGCGGGCGGCTGGACGTGCGGGGCCTCGAGCACCTCGCGCCGCTCGATCGGTCGTCGCGGGTGATCTTCGTCGCGAACCATCGGTCGTTCTTCGACTTCTTCGTGATCGGCGCGATGCTGTACACCCGCACGAAGCTGGGGCAGCGCATCATCTTCCCGGTCCGCTCGCCGTTCTTCTACGATCACGCGCTGGGCGTGCTCGTGAACGCGGTGATGAGCGGGCTCACGATGTACCCGCCGATCCTGCGCGACGCGGAGCGCGGCGCGTTTAACCGCTGGGCGGTCGACCGGTGCGTGGACTGGCTCGCACAGCCGGGGCACCACGTCGGCTTTCACCCCGAGGGGTCACGCAACAAAGGCGATGATCCCTACGTTCTGTTGCGCGCGCAGCCGGGCGTCGGGCGGGTTGCGCTCGCGAGCGCCGACGTGACCATCGTGCCGGTGTTCGTGCTGGGGCTCTCGAACAGCCTCGGCGCCGAGGTGGTCCGCCAGCTCCGCGGCCTGCGGGCCCGGCTCGGCGGCGCGCCGCCGCCCGAGCGCATCGCGGTGTGGTTCGGTCCGCCCGTCGACGTCGAAGACCTCCGGGCGAAGAGCAACCGCGTGTCGACGCAGCTCGAGTGTGCCCAGCGGTGCATGGCGGCGATCGAGCGGATGGCGCACCGTCACCGTGACGAAGCGCGGTCGACCTGACCGCACCGGCCCGTGTCGTACAAAATCCGACTCGACGGACGGCGACGAGAAGGCCAAAGTAGCCGGGCGGGGGTTCGCGATGCGTGTGCTCGTCCTGGCCGTGCTTGCCGGCTGCTCCGACTTCGGGTTCCACCCCACGGTCGACGTCGACGACGCGTCTCCGCACGTCGACGTGTTCCCCGCCGAGCTGGTGTTCGGGGTGCGCCGCACGGATCAGGTGCACCGCGAGGTGTTCACCGTCCGTAACAAGGGCAACGCGAACCTCACGATCGAGGGCCTCGACCTCACCGCGTTCGACTTCGAGCTGAGCGGCGTCGAGGAGGGGTCGCAGGTGGTCGTGCCGGGCGCCTCCGTGGACGTCGAGGTCGCGTACGCGCCGACGCCTGGCTCCGAAGCGTACGGCGTGGTGGTGGTGCGGAGCGATGATCCGCTCGCGCCCGAGGTCCCGGTGTACCTGACCGGCGCCGCCGCGGTGCCCGACCTGTTCATCGAGCCGACGCTGCACGACTTCGGCGAGGTCGGCGTCACCTGCCCGATCGAAGAGCCGCTCCGCCTGATCAACCAGGGCGGCGACCCGCTCGTCATCCAGTCGGTCACCCAGGTCGGCGAGGCGTTCGGGGTCTCGCTCCCGGAGCTCCCGGTCACGATCGAGCCCGGCGAGTGGATCGAAGGCGCGCTGGTGTTCACGCCGCAAGAGGCGGAGGACTGGGCCGGCCGGCTCGAGGTCGTCTCCAACGATCCCGATGGGCTCGGTGTCGCCGGGCAGGTGGGCGTCGGCGTGCCGATCGCGACGCGCTCCGAGGAGTTCATGGTGCCGACCGACCCCCCGGTCGACATCTTGTTCGCGATCGATCAGTCGGGCTCGATGGCGGACGACGCGGAGGCCCTCGCCGACAACTTCACGGCCTTCATCGAGCTGATCACGACGGTCACCTCGGCGTGGTCCGTCGCGGTCGTCACCGACGACGACGGCTGCTTCGACACCTGGATCGACGAGCGCACGCCGAACTACGAGGCCGAATTCGCGTACGCCGTGAAGATCCGGACCGGGCCGGGCGCGTTCCAGCCGCCGGGTGAAGGCGACGACACGGAGCGCCTGCTCACCATCGCCCGCAACGCGCTGGTCGAAGGCGCGAAAGACTGCAACGCCGGGTTCGTCCGGGAGAACGTCACCACGCACGTCGTGTTGGTGTCGGACGAGCGGGATCAGTCGGCGGAGTCGCCGGAGGCGTTGGTCGAGCAGATGCGCTCGGTGGCGCCGCGGCTCGTCGCGTCCGCGGTCGCCGGCGACCTGCCGAGCGGCTGCGAGACGGCGGATCCGGGCACCGGGTACGACGAGGCGGTCGCGCTCACCGGCGGCGCGTTCTTGTCGATCTGCGGCGCGTGGGGCTCACACATCGAGGATCTCGCGGCTGTTTCGCTCGACTCTGCGTATCGGTTCGGCCTCGTGGGCGTGCCGGTCGCCGAGACGATCACGGTCACGGTCGAAGGCGCCGAGATCGCCACCGGGTGGGTGTACGACGAAGCGAACAACGAGCTCGTGATGGCGGCCCCGCTGCCGATCGGGGCGGTCGTCGTCGTCACCTACGCCGAGTCGACGGACTGTCAGCCGTGACGTGCGCGGAGTGTCGGTGCGGCCGCAGCGCGGCGCCGCCACCGGCCTCGAAGCGATGGTTGTGGGTCGTCCCGGTGGTCGTGGTCGGGCTCGCGTGGTTGCTCGGTGGGTGCGCGCCGGACGGGACGGTCGTGTGGGAGCGCCCTCACGCGGTGCCCAACGCCGGCGACGCCGACGTGCTCGTGTTCGCGTTCACGGGTGGGGCGCCGGGTCCGCTCGATGTCACCGCCGCGCACGGGCTGCCGGCGGCGGCGTCGGTCGACGGATTGTCGATCACGCCGGTCGCGCGCGCCGACCGGCCGTCGTGGTTCGCGGGCTTCGACGACCCCGCGGTGGGCCTGCGGCGGGCGGCGCCGGAGGCGCCCGAGGTCGGAGGGGCCTGGATCATCCAGGTCAAAGCGCACGACCCGATGGACCTCGGGCACCTGCAGGTCGCGTGGGCGGCGCTGCGAGCGGCGGTCGACGCGGGCGCATTCGTCGCGCTCGACGCGCACACGACGCGGTGGGTCACGCCGGGTGAGGTGCCCACCCCCGACGCCCCGCTCGACCCGGAGTCGGTGGCGGCGGTCGTGTGTACGCCGGACCCGGTCGCGCCGTTTGGGCACACGTGCCACACGCGTGGCCTGCGCAAGGTCGGTCGGCCGGATCTGATCGTGACGGGTCTCGCGGGCACGGATCTCGGGGCGGCGGCCGCGGCGCTGCGGGCGCACGCGCGGCTGCTGACGCTCGGGTTCCCGGTCGCCGCTGGCGACGACCTGCCGTGGCCCGACGGCACGACCGGCGAGACGTCCGAGTGGTCGCCGGGGATCAACGCGCCGCCCCTCGAGCTGGACGCGGGTGCGTTGGTGGTGCGGTACACAGGTCCGGGCGGCGACGGCGCGCGTTGACCCCATGTTGACCCGTCCACCGCGGCCAGCCGGCGACGGCGGGCGCGCGCGGTCTTACGTTCGCGGCGCGGAGGAGCCATGGCGCGCGCGATCGTCCTGTTGGCCGTCACGCTTCCGGGCTGCTTGAACCCAGCAGACGT
>CAIUDO010000498.1 GCA_903897935.1 uncultured Pseudomonadota bacterium | reverse complement strand
GCTGGCGGCCGAGGTCGACGTTGCCACCATCGTGGCCTCGTTCTTCCAGAGCAGCGGCAGCGCGGTCGTGGTTTCGCTCATCGCTATGATGAGCGGCGTCGTCATGCTGCTCGGCGGGTTGCGCCTGCGCGCCGCGAAGTCGGCCAGCTTGGTGTACGCCGGCGCCATCGTCGCCATGCTGCCGTGCTGCTCCTCCTGGTGCTGCCTTGCCGGCTTGCCGGTGGGCATCTGGGTCATCATGACCATGCGCGACGAGCAGGTTCGGGAAGCGTTCGCCGCTTGATATGAAGCGAGCGGCGCGCGGGCCTGCCTCCGGCTAGTATCGCGGTCGGCGGTCGGGCTCCTCGCGGCTGCCGGTCGAGGCCGTTGCCAGAATGTCGTTCCCGACGTTGCGCTACCACATCGAGTCGGACGTAGGTCGGGTCCGCGTGAACAACGAAGACTCGTACGCCTCGGCGTGGTTGGCCGATGGCAGCTTGTTCCTCGTCGTCGCGGACGGCATGGGCGGCCACGAGGCGGGAGAGGTCGCGTCGGGCCTCGCGGTCCAGGTGATCGAGGAGGTCATGAGCCGGGAGCCGGAGCGTGACCCACGCGCGCGCATCTTCGAAGCCTTGATCGAGGCGAATCGTGCGATCCGCGAGGAAGGCCGGCGGTCGAAGGTCCGTGGCATGGGCACCACCTCGGTGGTGGCGCTGTGCGCCGAGGATCGCGTCTACGTCGGGCTCGTCGGCGACAGTCGGTGCTACCACGTGCGGCGCGGGCGCCAGATCTGGCGCACCAGTGACCACACACGTGTCCAGGACCTGATCGACTCCGGCACGATCGGCGCGGAAGACGCGCGGGTCCACCCCGAAGCCGGCATGCTCACCCGCGCGCTCGGCCACGAGCGCATGGCCGACGGGCGCCCGCTCGAGCCCGACGTGATCGCGGAGCCTCTGGTCCTCGAGCCCGACGACGCCATCATCTTGTGCAGCGACGGCCTGCACGATCTGATGGAGGACTGGGAGCTCGGCGGGCTCGTCGCCGGCAAGACCCCGGTCGAGGCAGCGCGCGCGTTGGTCGAGGTCGCACGAGACCGCGGGGGCCACGACAACATCACCGTCGCGGTGGTGGTCGCCGGGGCGGCGTGCGCGGCGCCCGACCCGGACGAAGAGCCCGACGAGCACACCGCAGCGTCGCTCGACGAAGACACCGAGCGGGAGATCGCGGCGGCGGCGCGCGAAGCGGGCGCCTCCTGGGAGGACGAGGGCGAGCCGCGCGCGCCTTCGCCGCCCTCGAGCTCGCGCCCGAAGTGGCTGCTGCCCGTCATGGTGTTGTTGTTCTTGTCCGTCCTGGTGGTCGTCGTGATCGCGATCGCCGGCGTCGTAGGGTTCTACCTGGTCTGATCGCCGGTGGGCCGCGCGGCATCGAGTCGCGCGACCACTGCCGTCGCGTTGTCGTGGCCGCCGCGTGACAGCGCGTGGTCCACGAGCGCCTCGGGCGCGGAGCTCGTGGGCAGCTCCGTGAGGATCTGCGCGATCTCGTCGTCTTCGACGAGGTCCCACAGCCCGTCCGAGCACAGCATCAGGCGGTCGTCGCCGAGCACCGACCACTGCACGACCGACGGCGACGTGGGCGCCGCGGCGACGGGCCGACCGCCGATCGCGCGGGTCAGCACGTTGTACGCCGGGTGGGCCCGCGCCTGCTCTGGGGTCAGCTCGCCCACGCTGACGAGGTCCTCGGTGTAGCGGTGGTCACGCGTGCGCGCCACGACGGCGCCGTCGCGTACGAGGTAGGCGCGGCAGTCTCCGACCCACCCGACGGTGACGATCTCCGGGCGCGCACGCACGACGACGGCGGCGCACCCGGGGAACCGCTCATGGGTGCACAGCGCCTCCCGGACGGTGACATCGGCGGTGACGAGGGCGCGCCGCATCGCTGCGCGGTCGGCCTCACCGGCGCGCGCGCCGCGCAACGACCTCAAGATCGCGGCAGCGCCGACCGCAGCGGCCTCGTCGCCGTTGCCCATGCCGCCCATGCCGTCACACACGACGATGTCGACGCACAGCTCGTCGCGCAGCGGCGACGTGCGCCACACGTCTTCGTTGATCGCGCGCACGCAGCCGACGTGTGAGCGCGCCGCGACCCGAATCCAGGACATGTCGCACCCCAAGTCCGTGGCGCGTGTCCCGTCACCCGCGCGACACATGATAGCGTGCGGGTACGGGAGGTCGGCAGCCGATGGCGAGGGACGCGGGGCGAGCGGCGCAACGGGCGATTCGATCCCAACCGAGCGTCGGCGCGCCCGCCCATAGCGGCTCGCTCCCTGCCGCCGACGCTGAACGCGAGGCGGTGCGCGTCATCGCGATCGTCGGGCACCGGTCCGCTGGCAAGACCACCCTCGGCGACGCGATGTTGTTTCGAGCTGGGGTCACGCGTGTGCGCGGCGCGGTCGAGAACGGCACGTCGTTGTTGGACAACGGCCCCGAAGAAGTACGCCGCCGTACCACGCTCGGCTGTTCGTTCGCCTGGTTGCCGTGGGGCGACCAAACCGTGTACCTGGTCGACACGCCGGGCACGGATGAGCTGACGTTCGAGCGTGATCTTGCGCTGTCGGGCGTCGACGGGGCGGTGATCGTCGTGCACGCCGGGCACGGCGTCCAGGTCGGCACGCGGCAGGCGTGGACCGCGGCAGCGCGGGCGCGGTGCCCGGTCGTCTTCGCGCTCACCCACGTCGATCGGCCGTTCGATCGGTCAGCGGTGTGGCGCGACCTCGAGCGCCTCACCGGGCGGCCGGTCGTCGCGCTGACCGAGCCGCTGGCGCCCGCGCTGGGGGCGCTGGGTACGATCGACCTGCGGAGCGGCGCGACGTGGGTGGCGGACCCCGAGACGGCGGAGGAGCGTCGCCTGGACGAGGTGGCGGTGCCGGAGCAACACCAAGCCGCGCGGGATCGACTGGTCGAGGCGGTCGCGGAGACCGACGACGCGCTCGTAGACGCGTACCTGGAGGACCTCGGCCTCGACGACGCCGAGGTCGACG
>CAIUDO010000497.1 GCA_903897935.1 uncultured Pseudomonadota bacterium | reverse complement strand
GATCGGCCCAACCAGGGGTCAGGTCGATCACTTTCGCCCGGGCGCCCTCGGCGACGGAGCACCGCCGCGGATCCTGTCGTGACGGCTCGTTCTCGAAAGTGATCGACCTGACCCCGGTGTGGGGCGGTGGCGTCGTTGGCCAGTGGATCGCCCACTTCCAGCCTTGGCGTCGCCGACGCCGAATGTGATCGATCCGGCACCGCGGGACGCTCAGGTGTGGGAGCCGCGATCGCGCAGGTTGGAGCAGGCGCATCGCCGATCGGCCCAACCGGGGGTCAGGTCGATCACTTTCGTCATGACCCCTTCTGCGACGGAGCAACGCCGCGGATCCTGTCGTGACGGCTCGTTCTCGAAAGTGATCGACCTGACCCCGGTGTGGGGCGGTGGCGTCCTTGGCTGGTGGAACCCCGACTTCCAGCCTTGGCGTCGCCGACGCCGAATGTGATCGACCTGGCACCGCGGGAGGCTCGGGTTCCGGCGACGCCGGGATCGAGCTCGGCGTACCCGAAGCCATACGACAGACGTCGGGTACGGTGCGCGTCGTCCCAGAGTGGACGTTGTCGCGAGGTCCGCCGCCGTCGTTCGCGGTGTGCTCGGGTCGGCGTCGATCCACCGCCCCTCCTGGGGATCCCGTCCCGATGCCGCTGCCGGCGTCGAAGTCGGGCGCGAGGTCGGTGTCGGACGCGCGAAAGGTGACTGTGAACACGTGCGCACCGTCACGCGAAAAGGACGCCCGTGGCGGTTTGGTGTGCATTGATCCGTGTTGTCACGAGGCGTGCGCGCGGCCCCGCCATCGGTGAGGGGAGCGCGGTCGACGCGCGGCCCAACCAACGCGCGGTCCGGTGGCGAGGTCGCGCCATGCGCCGAATGATCTGCCTCACGCCGCTTCGGGGCCTTCTGGGCCCGCTCCTGCCCGTCGCCGCGGCGCTGGGCGGCTGCGGGCGCGTCGACTTCAACGACGCCTTGTACACCGACCGCTGCTGGGAGCCTGGGCGCTGCGTCGCGGTGATGAACCTCGAACCCCAGCTGACGGCCTGGCTCGGGGCCAGCGACGCGCCGATCGACGACGACGAGCTGCGCGCTTGGGAGACCGACATCGAGGCCCTGGACGGCACGTTCGCGCACATCGGCGTCCGGCGCCTGAGCCGCGACGAGAAGGCCGACGCCCTCGAGTTCCTCGTCACCAACCAGGTCCTCGTGCTCGAGCAGCTCGGGACGGTCGAGGAGGAGCTCCTGGTGCAAGCGGAGGTCCTGCTCGCCCGCGACGACGCGGAGACGCTGGCCCGGGTGCGCGTGGGGATCGCGCCGTACCTGCAGCAGACGAACGGCTCGGTCGGCGTGGTGAACGGCGGCGACGACGTCCTGTTCCTGCTCGGGGTGGACCGCCTCGCGTACAACCTCGTGGAGCGGGACCGAGACGAGACCTGGGCGCGCTCGGTGGTGGCGCACGAGCTCGTGCACGTCACGCACTTCGCCACGAGCACGTACGCGACGAGCGACCGGGACGACCCGCCAATGGAGCGATCGTTGTGGGTGGAGGGCCTCGCGGTGTGGGGGAGCGCGCACGCAGGGGCCACCCTGTACTCATTGGCAGACGTGTTCGGGGACGACTTCGCGGAGGCCTGTGGGGCAGAGGGCGCGGTCTGGGCCGGGGACTACCTCGCTGAGATCGACGACGACGGGGCGTTCGACATCTGGTGGGTCGACGGGGGGCCGGATCCGCGCGGGTACGGGGTGGTGACGCCCGGGTACTGTGTCGCGTACCTCGCGGTGGCCGCGGTCCTGGAGCAGGCGTCGTTCGAGGAGGCGCTCGCGTGGGAGCCGTCGCGCGCCTACCCGGCGGCGCGGGAGGCGCTGGCCGTCGTCGCATGGCCATGACCCTGCCACCCCGCACCCGAGGGGCCCCGACAAGCGAACGGTGACGGTGCGCACGTGTGCGCCGTGTCGTGACCTACGCGTCGATCCGGACCCCGACGCTGCCTCGGCCGCGGTGGCTCGCCTTGCGCGCCACCGCCTCCGCGGCGCGCGTCAGCGGCCACACCCCGTCCATCACGCAGCGCGTGCGCCCGTCACCCAACGCCGCCACCACCGCGTCGAGGTTGGCCCGGGTCGGCGCGTGGTCGACCGAGCGCAACGCGTCCCCGGCGGTCGCCTTCGCGAGCAGCCAGGGCAGGGGGCCCCACCACGGGTGCGGGCCGACGCTGTTCGGGATCAACACCCCGCCCGCCCGCAGCCGCCGCCGCGCCGCCGCCACCGGGGCCGCCATGACGTTGTCGAGGATGACGTCCCACCCCTCGTCGACCGTGGTCCAGTCCGTGGCGCCGCGGTCGATCACCGCGTCCGCGCCGAGCCCGCGCACCATGTCGACGTTGCCCGCCGAGCACACCCCCGTCACGTGCGCGCCCATCGACTTCGCCAGCGGCACCGCGAACGTGCCGATGGCGCCGGACGCCCCGACGATCAGCACGCGCCGGCCAGGCGTGACCGGGGCGACGTCCCGGAGCGCCTGGAGCGCCACCACCCCCGACATCACCGCCGCCGCCGCGTGGTCCCAGTCCAGCCCCGGCGGCTTTCGCGCCAACCGGTCCACCGGCGCGACCGTGTGGGTTCGGAAGGCGCCCGGGGCGGACCGCGCGAACGGGAACCCGCCCGTCGACCCGAGCACCGCGTCGCCCACCGCCAGATCGGTGACGCCCAGCCCCAGCGCGTCGACCTCGCCGGCGAAGTCGGTGCCCCGCACCGGGGCGCGCGGACCGAACAAGCCGTACATCGGCCGGAGCAGGTACGGCTGGCCCAGCGTGCACAGCCAGTCGGGGGTGTTCACCGTCGCGGCGAACACGCGCACCCGGACCTGGCCGGGGCCAGGCTCGGGGAGGGGCAGGTCCGCGGGGACGAGCACCTGGGTGGGGTCGCCGAAGTCGGTCTGGACGATCGTGTTCATGACCACGGACTACCCGTGCGCTTGCGCTCCGTCTGCGCGCGCTTTCGGGACAGGAGCGTGCAAGAACGCACGGCAGGGGCGCGCGCCGTGCGAGAATCACGGCATGCGATGGGAAGACCTGCACCTCGTGCTCACCCTGGCCCGCGCCCGCACCCTGCAGGAGGCGGGCGCCCGCTTGGGGGTGGCCCGCACCACGGTGGCGCGCCGCCTGGCGGACGCCGAAGAGCGGCTCGGGACGCGGCTGTTCGACCGCACGCCCGATGGGTTCTCGCCCACCGCGGCCGGGGCGGAGCTGGCGGAGGCGGCGGAGCGGCTGGAGGACGAGGTGCTCGCGGTGGCGGGGCGCGTGCGCGGCCACGACGCCGCGCTGCGCGGCGGGCTCCGGGTGTCGACGCTCGAGCTGGTGTGGGATGGGTTCACCGAGGTGTTCGCCTCGTTCGTGGAGCGCCACCCCGCGGTCGGCCTCACGGTGCACCTGGGCGACGAGCGGGTCTCGCTGCGGCGCCGGGAGGCGGACGTGGCGATCCGGCTGTCGAACGACCCCGGCGACGCGCTCGTCGGCCGCCAGCTCGGCCGGGTGCAGTTCGAGGTGTACGGGGCCCGTGCCCTGGTCGAGCGGGTGGGCCGCGGCGCGCCCCTGGCCGACTTCCCGTGGATCAGCAACGACGAGCGCAGCCCCACGCCCTGGCTCGACCCCTGGCTCGCCGCCTACGCGCCCGGGGCCAGGGTGGCGCTGCGGTCCGACGCATACCGGGTGATGCGGCGCGCGGTCGGGGCGGGCGTCGGTGTGCACTTCTTGGCGTGCTTCGACGGTGACCGCGACCCGGGCCTCGTGTCGCTCGGCCACCGACTCACGGAGGAGGCCCGCGGGCTGTGGGTGCTGACCCTGCCCGACCTGGCCGCCAACCGCCGCGTGCGCGCGTTCATGGACCACTGCGTCGCGGCGTTCGCGCCACACCGCGCGGCGCTCGCCGGAGCGCGGTGAGCGGCTCCGCCGCCGACTGCGGCACCGAAGCCCCTCAGAGCGACGTGGCCGCGATGGGGGCGCCGTCGGCGATCAGCACGTCGAACGGTCCGGCGCGCACGGAGCCGTCCGACGCCCGCACCTCCGAGAACGTGCCGAGCCCGGACACCTCGATGGCGCCGAGGTCGGACCACAGCAGCAGGACCCTGGCGCCCTCCTCCGTCCGCAGCCACACGCCGTCCACCCCCTTCGGGGCCCCCTCGAGGTCGGCCACCCAGGACGACGTGTCGAGCGGCGTGAGCAGCGCGTCGAGCGCGCGCACCGGCGTGCCGTCGGCGTTCGCGTTCATAGCGGTCACCCCGTCGGTCGCGGCGTCCCAGGCCTCGAACGACGCGATGCCGTCCGCCATTGTGCCGTATCGGGCGACCGGCACCCCTTGCACGGCGGGAGCGTCGTCGAACCACCGCCCGTGCAGCCAGGACAACAGCGTCTCGTAGGACGTGCGCACCGGGATGCCATCGGTTCCGACGGCGATCGCGTTGACCTGGTACGGGTGGGTGCTCCACGAGAACACGAACGGGCGCCCGTGCCCGTGGGTGGCGCCGCGGGCCACCTCGCGCCACTCCAGCCACACAAACACGGCCTCGCGTTGGATGTAGGGCACCGTCCCATAGACGAACCCCTCCTCGAAGTGCTCCTGGTCGTACCCGATCAAGCCGGACGCCATCGGGATCCGCACCACCTCGGCGGACGGGTCCTCGAACGCGCTGACGTCGTATTCGTCCCCGCGCAGCACCCAGTTCGCGCGGTACGGGTGGTACATGCCCCGCTCGACGCCCAATTGCGCCACGAACCGGTTCGGGTACGACATCACGGTGGGCTCGGACAAGCCGAACCACGGCACCATCTCTTCGCCCAGGTCGATCGACGTGCCGTGCAAGAAGTCGTTGGCGACCTCCAGGTGCCCGTTCGCGACGAAGATCTGGTTCACCCACGGCACCTGGTCCTCGAAGCTGGCTACCAGCTCCTCGTCGGTCATGGCTTCGAAGTCGGCGATCCCCGTCCACTCCCAGTCCCCGTCGTCGGGACCCTTCCAGTGGTTGTGGAGGTGGCTGCCGAGCTGGTGGCGCTTGCCGGGGCCATAGTCCGCGAAGTCCGCAAAGTCCCCGGTGTGCACGACGGCCTCGGCGTACGGCCCGGTCATGAACGCCGACAGGGCCGCGCCCCTGGCCTCGAGCGCCGCTTGCACCCACAACAGCGCCTCGCGGTGTTGCTCGTACACTACGGGCCCGTTGACGGCGTCCGTCGGGATGGGATCCACATGGATGACGGGCGCGACCAGGATCGGGGGCACGTCCACCGGGAAACAGCCGGCGTCTCCGCAGGAGAACGTCGCGTCGGCGCGGTAGTCGGCGCCGACGCCGGTCGGGCCGGTCAGGTCGACGGGGTGGTTGTCGTCCCCAGGGGCCGCGTCGTCCCCCCAGTCGCAGCCTTCGCTCACGAGCGCGGCGCCGGCGCCGTACCGGAACGCGACCCCCGCCGACGCGGCGTTGCGCGTGACGGACGGGCCGCCCGCGTCGCGCAAGCACGACCACGAGCCGGACGCGAGCACGGCGGCCGCCCCGTCCACGGCGACGTTGTCGCTCCACGCGCCGTCCGTCCAGCGCGTGTCGGCGCCCGCCATCCACGCGCCGCCGCCTACCTCGGAGGCGACGTTCGACCGAACCGAGCTCCCGGCGCTGACCACCGAACCGCCGCTCACCCACAACCCGGCCCCCTCGCGCGCCCGGTTGCCCTCCACCGCCACGTCGATGAGCGACCACGCGCAGCCTTCCCCGCCGAGCCCCCCTCCGCGGTCCGCTTCGTTGTCGACGACGCGCACGTCGGACAACGCGACGCCGCCGGCCGCGCAGCTCACGCCGCCGCCGCGGTCAGCGCGGCCCCCACGCACCTCGAGGCCCGTCATCGACACCGACGCCCCGTCGACCGTGACCACCGCCCCCGCGCGCCCGCCGTCGAGCACCACCACCCCCTCCGGGACGACCTCGAGCGGGGCGCGAACGTCGAGGCGCACGTGCCACACGCCTTCGCACACCCGGAGCGTACCGGGGACGTCCGCGACCCAGAGCGCGGGCGCGTCTTCGCTCCCGGACGCGAACACTGCGGAGACGTCGACCGGCGCGCCATCGGTCGGGGTGAACGTGGCGCCGACGCCGCCACCCGCTTCGCACGACACCGCCGCGGGCGCGGTGTCCGCCTCGGTGGGTTCGGTCTCCGAATCGGGGGCAGCGGTCTCGATGGGCGCGCTCTCGGACGCTGGCGGCGCGTCACTCTTGCCCGCGCAGCCCCACCACAGGCTCCAAAGCCACCGAGACATGTCTACGGCGCCGGCACGACGGTGAGGTCGAACGCGTCGTCGGGCGCTACGATCGAGCCCAAGAACGTCACCCCGTCCGCGTCGTAGTGCAGGATCAACCCGTCGTCCGGTGAGACGATCCACAGCGTCCCGTCGGGCGCACGGTCGATGCCGGCGACGGAGTTCGCCACGCTCCCGTACACGTGCGTCGCCAGCGTCCAGTGCTCGAGCCCCGTCGGCGGCACCGTCACCAGCCACTCGGCGTAGCCGGCCCACACGTCCGTGCTGTCCTCGAGCTGCACGCCGACGTGCCCGCTGCGGAACCCGCCGTCGTAGTGGCCCGCCTCCAAGAGCCGCGTCCCGGTGAGCGTGATGCCCTGAAGGACCGAGATCGCGTTGATGTTGATGCCGATGACGCCGATGAGATCGGACGCGGCGTCGGGCTGCGGCGTGAAGTCGAGGCACTGACGGTTCGTGAGCAGCGACACGCTCTGTGTGAACGACGTCACCACGACGCCGGTGAGGTCCACCTTCGTGAACACCGACGGGCCGTTGGCCGGCAGCAGCCAGAAGCCGTCGTTCGAGCGGGTGTCCCACGCGATGCCCTTCAGGTCCGCGATCGGGCTCGGCAGGTCGTCGATGATCGTGCCGTCGGTCAGCAGCCGCCAGACGGTGCCCAACGACGGGCTCGTCACCAACAGCGTGTCGCCCGACGGCGGCGGCTCGGTGTCGGTGTCGGTGTCGGTGTCGGTGTCTGTATCGGTGTCCGTATCCGTATCGGTGTCCGTATCCGTATCGGTGTCCGTATCCGTATCGGTGTCCGTATCCGTATCGGTGTCCGTGTCGGTATCGGCGTCGGCGTCGGTGTCGGCGTCGGTGTCGG
>CAIUDO010000496.1 GCA_903897935.1 uncultured Pseudomonadota bacterium | reverse complement strand
GATCTGATTATCAAGCTGGAAGCTGATAGCTGATGGCTGATGGCTGTTGGCTGTTGGCTCGGCCCTGCGCTTGTTTTGGGCCTGGCTGACGCCTCCGCCGCGACCTGCGACGCCGATCACGGGTGCCAGCAGATTCGCGGCGGACCGGGCCCCACTTCCGTTATCCGCCCTCCCGGCGGTCGCTTCGGATCTTCCGACTTCGTCGTAAGAACCTCCCTCTCCCTTGGTCGGTGCGGGGCCCGCGGGCACGGCACGCCGCCGTCGGGGGAGGCGTGCAATTGGTGTTCATGCCACCAGCGGAGTATGCACGCCCGCACGCGTCAAGCGAACACCGCACGCTGCGGCGCAGCGAAACCCGGCGTGCTCCGCCGGAGAGAGGTCCAGATGACGATCGACCCGGCGTTGATCCTCAACTACGTCCGCGACGGCCTGCAGGTCGTGAACGAAGCATTCGAGTATGTCTTTCTGAACGAGGCCGCGGCGCGGCACGGCGGGACCACGCCGGAGGCGTTGGTCGGCCGGCGCATGGCCGACGCGTACCCGGGCATCGAGCAGACCCCGATGTTTGGCCACTTACAGGGCGTCATGGCACAAGGCGGGAGCCGCTCGTTGCTCAACGAGTTTGCGTTCGCCGACGGCTCGAAGCGTTGGTTCGAGCTTCGTATGTCACGAATACCGGACGGCGTGCTCATCTTGTCGGTCGACGTGACGTCACGGATGGAAGAAGAGCGCCGGGCGGCCCGTGTACAACGACTGAACGCGGTCGGCGAGCTCGCGGGCGGCATCGCCCACGACTTCAACAACCTGCTGACGATCATCGAGAACTACACCGGGTTCGTGTCCAGGTCGTTCCCGCACGAAGACCCGAGGCGATCCGATCTGGAGAAGGTCCACCGTGCGGTGGCGCGCGGCGCCGATCTCACCAAGCGGCTGCTCACGTTCGCGCGCCTCGCGCCGGGCGAGCCCGTGGTTGTCGACGTGGTCGGCGCGGTGCGGGCGCTGCACGAGCTGCTCCACCGCGCGCTCGGGGAGAACATCGCGATCACCGTCCGAACGGCCGTGCGGGCAGCGCCGGTGTTCGTCGACCACGCCGCGCTCGACCAGGTGCTGATGAACCTCGCGGTGAACGCTCGGGACGCGATGCCCCTCGGCGGCGCGCTGACGTTCGGGGTCGACGTCGTCGAGGTCGGGCCGACCTGGAGCATGCCGGTCGCGGCGCTGCCGCCGGGCCGATACGCCGTGGTCGCGGTGACCGACACCGGCGACGGCATCCCTGCCGAGCACCTCGATCGTATCTTCGAGCCGTTCTTCACGACCAAAGAAGGCCGCGGCACCGGGCTCGGGCTCGCGACCTGCTGGGGCCTCGCGACGCAGGCCGGCGGCACCATCACCGTGTACTCGGAGATCGGGTCCGGCACGACGATGCGGCTGTACCTGCCGCTGGTCGACACCACCGAGGCCGTGGCGGCCGACCCTCCGGAGCGCGCGCGCGCCGAGTCCGCTGGCGTCGCGACGGTGCTGCTCGTCGAGAACGAGCACACCTTGCGCGACATCGTCGCACGCACCCTCCGCGAGTCCGGGTGTCGGGTCGTCGAGGCGCCCAGCGGCGCCGACGCGTTGCTCCTGCTGGAGGACATCGGCGACCGCGTCGACGTGCTGGTGACAGACGTCATGATGCCCCGAATGTCAGGGATCGAGCTGCTTCGACGCGCACGCCTGCGCCTGCCCGACTTGCCGGTCGTGCTCATCACCGGGTTCACGCCCGAGTCGCTCGGCCTCGACGAGGTGCTGAGCGACTCAGTCACGCTCCTGACCAAGCCGTTCACCACCGACGCGCTGATGGCGCTGGTGCGCAGCGTCGTCGCAACCCGGGCGCGCCCATGACCGCGTTGTACCCCCGACCGGCGCCGATCTCGGTCCTCGTGGTCGACGACGAGCCTGACGTGCGGTCGGCGCTGGTGCGCCTCCTCAAGCGGCACGCCCGGTTGCATGGCCGTGTGCTCGAGGCGATCGAGCACGAAGACGCCGCGTCGGCGCTGGCGACGCTGCGCGCGGGGCGCGTCGACGTGCTCATCACCGACTTCCAGCTCCGCCCGGGGGACTCGATCGACGGCCTCGTCGCAGCGGCACACGAGCCGTTCGGGCCCGCGCTGTGCGCCTTGGTGTCGGGCGACCACAGCGTGGCGCTGCGCGACTCCCTGATCCGCTTCAACATGGCGGGCGGGCACCGCTTCCAGTTCTTGGAGAAGCCGTTCGGCGAGCGGTCCACCCTGGACTTGTTCCTGAAGATCATGATCGCGGTCGAGGCCCGCCCCCTCCCGCACCCGCTAGCCACCTGGATCGACAGGTTTCAAGCCGAGCATTCGGCGGAGCGGCGCCTGAGGCTGATCGCCGTGTTGGTCGAGGTCACCCTCCGGCTGGCCCTCGCGATCTTGGGCGCCGCCAGCGAGGACGCGGCCCCAAGGCCTTCGCCGTCGCGGGTGAACGGGCTCGGGTTCGGCGCTGCGCTGGGCTTGTTGACCCGGATGCGGGATCGCGCCGAGCGCATCCCAGATGCCCATCTGCGGCGCGAGCTCGTCCAGTTCTGCTACGGCGACGCCGACACCCGCGGCTTCATCGACGTCGCCCGCAAAGTGAAGACGGTGCGCGACCAGATCCTCGCGCATGGCTACGCGCTGGATCCGGCGGCGTACACCGACATGCTCACCGATGTCGAGCCCGCCGCGGTCGCCTGGATGACCCGTATGCGGTGCTTCGCCGGGTGGCCGATGTTGTCTCCCGTGCGCTTTGACTGGGGCACGGGCGACGACATCGCCTACACGAGCACGTTGCTGATGGGGTCCCACCCCACCGTCATCGACCACCAGACCGCCGCCCGGTTGCGGCGCCAGCACGTCTACTTGCGGTTGTCGCAAGACGGCTACCTGGACCTGCACCCCTGGTTCTCGTACCGAAATTGCCCGACGTGCCGCGAGCATCGAGTGTTTGTATTGGATTCGATCGGGGGCGGGCAAGCGAACGCGAAGGCGTTCTGCAACCACACCGTGCCCCACGACGCCGCCGAGGTCGATGCCGCCTACGGCAGGTTGGTCGGTTCGATCCCCCTCGACGGGCCCGCGACCTGACGTCGGGTCGCACGCCGCTGCAGGTCCCGTGCACGCGCGATACGATGCCGACCATGTTCACGCGGAGGTGGAGCATGATGGCCTGGATGCTGGCGTTCGCCCTGCACGCGTCGGCGCAGGACCCCTCCCCGACCCTGAGCGTGCCCGCCGTGCCGCCGCGCCCGCGCCTCGTGTTGTCCGGTCCGGACTGGCGCGCGTACAATGAAGCCCGCTCGGTGGTGACCACCGGCATCGGCACCATCGCGTTCGGCGGCGCCCTGTTCTACGCAGCGCACGGGCTGAAAGACAACGGTGACATGGCGATGCCGGCGTGGCAGCTGCTCGACCTCGTCGGCGGGTTCAGCGTGGTCACCGGGGCGGGCATGATGGTCGTCGGCACCGCCATGGGCGGAGCGAGCGCGCAGGCGCTGGGCTTGAAGGTGCGCGCGTGGCCCGCCGCGCTGGCCGGGGGGCTCCTCGTGGGGACCGTCATCGGCGCCCGCGCGTTCCCAAGGTTCGTCGAGCCCATCATCGCGGGTGGGCTCTCCATGACGGGCGCCGCGCTCACGGTACAGATACCGGTCGTGTTCACCTCCCACCGCCCCTACCGGGGCGTGGTGCGCCCACCCGCACCGGCGCCACCGCCACCGGCGGGCCCTTGCTGACGCATCCGCCGCGAGCTGCGGAAACGATCCCGGGTGTCGGCGAATTCGCGGCGGACCGGGCCCTACCTCCGTTATCCGCCCTCCCGGCGGTCGCTTCGGATC
>CAIUDO010000495.1 GCA_903897935.1 uncultured Pseudomonadota bacterium | reverse complement strand
GCAGCGGCACCCGGAACAGCGTGTCGCGCGCGCCGAACCGCACCGACTTCGGGAACGACGCCAGGATCAACGCCGGATCGATCAGGCCGTTCGGGTGCCACGCGACGAGCACGCCGCCGCCGTCGGCCGGGATGTTCTCGATCCCGGTGACCTCGACGCGTGAGAACCACCCACGAACGAGCAGCCGCACGAGACCGACCAGCGCGCTTTGACCAACAGGCATGGCCGACTCTACCGCGGATAGGTGATCATGGGGCGGCTCCGGTGTCACACGCACCACGCCTGCACCGTAAGGGGGCGAAGACGACGACCCCGACCGACGAGGCCTTGATGGAGCGCCTGCAGCGCGGTGACCCACGCGCGTTCGAAGCGCTGCACGCCCGCTACCGCGCGGGCGTGTGGTCGTTCTTGCGGCGGCACTGCCAAGACGAGCCCACCGCGCGCGAGCTCTACCAAGACACCTTCTTCAAGGTGTGGCGCGGCGCGGCTACCTGGCGGCCAGGAAACGCGGTACGTCCATGGTTGTACCGCATCGCGGCCAACGCGGCGCGCGACGCGCACCGGGCCCGCGGCCGGCAAGTGACGCTGCTCGACCTCGATCCGGACGACGTCGGGCGCGGGGTGGGCTCCGATCCGGTCGACGCCGTCGCGTTGTCGCGCGCCATCGAGCAGCTCCCGGTGCCGCTCCGCGAGGCGTTCTTGCTCGGGGCGGTGCACGGCCTCGACCACCAGGAGCTCGCGGTCGCGCTCGACGTCACCCCGGACAACGCGCGGGCCCGCCTCTCCCGCGCCCGCGCCCGCCTGCGTGCGCTGCTCACGGCCCAAGATTCATGATGGAACGTGATCCCATCGACGACGCCGCCGCGGCCCTCCCGCTGCTGGAGCCTCCACCCGGCCTCGACGAGGCGGTGTTCGCCGCCGTGCGCGCGCGCCCGCGCCGGTCGCCGTGGTTGGCTCGGAGCGTCGCCGGGGTAGGCGCGCTCGCGATGGCCGCGGCGGCGGCGCTGTGGCTGCGCCCCGTCGTCGACGCCCCTCCGGCGGCCTCCGTGCTGGTGCCCCGAGGCGTCGACGGTGCAGGCGCGCCGCCGACCGTGCACCTCACCGTGCTGGTCGCCGACGGCGCCCAAGCACGACGACTCGGCGACGGGCCGCTCCGCGTCGGCGACACGCTGGTCTTCCACGTCGACGTCGATCCGCCGTTGCCGGTCGTCGTCACCCGGTTCCCAGGGGCGTCTCGTGTTTATTCGGGCCCCGCCGACCCTGGGGGCCTGCGTGACGCGCGCGGCATGGTTGGCTGGACGCTCGAAGCGACCGACGGCCCCTCCGAGTTCGTGGCGCTCGCCGCGCCCGTCGGCGCCGAGGTGCCCGCCGAGGTGGCGGCGTCCCCTGGCTGTTCGGCCGCGACAGCGCTAGGCCTCGGGTGTAGCGTGATCCGCGTGGAGGCGGCCCGATGATCACGGCGCTGTGGGCATCCGTCGCCCTGGCCGGCGTCGTCGCCACCGACGACGTGTCGGTCGCGTCCGCCCTCGCCCCGCGGCGCGTCGCCTTGCTCGTCGGCATCGACGACTACGCCGACCCGGCGCTCCAAGGGCTCGCGTTCGCGTCGAAGGTCGAGG
>CAIUDO010000494.1 GCA_903897935.1 uncultured Pseudomonadota bacterium | reverse complement strand
GCTGGCGGGGCGAACGGGTCCGCCGCGGCTGCGGGCGCCGGCGCAGCGAACGGGTCCGCCGCCGGGGCGGGCGACGCCTCTTGCTCGGGCGTCTCGGGCTCGGGCGGCGGCGTGCGGTCCGGCGGGCAGATCTCCTCTCGCGCGCGCCACAAGCAGGCTTCCGCGCCCAACCGCGCCAACAAGAAGCGGTACGACGGCAACGCGTCGGCGGCGCCGGCCGCGAACGCGGGCAGGTTGTCCGTCGCTTTGCCGACGACCTTCGGGAGGTGGCTGCGCAGCGCGTTCGCGATGGTGTCGACGTGGGGGGCGGCCTTGCGGGCGTGCTCTTCGAGCAGCGCCTCCAGATCCTCGGCGTCTTCCGCGGCCTCTTTCGCCTCCCGGGCGCCGACCAACGACGCCAGCTTGCCGGCGATCGTCCGGTCCTGGGTAGCGACGAGCCGCTCGACGAAGCCGGGCTCGGCGGCCAGCAGCTCGTCGCTGAACGGCAGCGCGACCTCGACGCACCCGAAGTACCGGAGCAGCGCGAGCCCGGCGGGCAGCTCCGTGAGCGCGGCGAGGCGGTCCTGGTTGCGCATGTCGGGGAACAAGCGCCGCAGCGCGTACGACAGCGCGAGCACCTTCAGCGCGGCGTCGGTGCGCTGCTGAGCGAGCTCGGCCGGCGGCGGGGCGTCGGGGGCTTCTTCGCCTTCTTTCTTCTTCTTGCCGAAGAACAGGTTCAGCGCCGACCGCACGCCGGAGTACACCGCGAGCCCGGTGTCGCCGGTGTCGATACCCTTGGCGACGTTGAGCACGTCGCGGATGTCCTTGCTGCCCGCGAACGTGTTCGCGCGCGTGAGCACCTCGGGGGGCAGGTCCCCGAACACCACCGGCAAGGCGGCCGCGACCGAGCTGTACGCCGCGAGCGGCGACGATCCGGGCAGGACCGCGAGCAGCGCGTTGCACAGCTTGACCGTCAGGTCCGACGGCTTGAACTGCTCGAGGGCAAAGTCGAGCTGGACGCTCATGTCACGCCATCCACCAGAGCCCGCCGGCGCTGGCCCCGGCGACGCTCAGCAAGAACAAGAACGGCCACAAGAAGCACCCCTTCTTCTGGACCGGCGCGTCGCCGTGGCGCGTGACCTTGATCTGCATCAGGGCCGGGTTCTCGCGCTCGGCTTGCTCCATCTTGTCGCCGACCTCGGCGATCGCCAACCTGGCACAGTGCTCGGCGACGAGCCGGGCGCCGAGGTACCGGTAGACCGGCAGCGCGTCGGCGGCGGTGGCGGCGAGCCCGGCGACCTTGTCGGTGACGATCATGACGGTGGGCGCGAAGGTGGCCGCCGACTCCGCGATCGGCGTGAGGAAGCCGGCGGTGGACTTCACGAGCTCGCCGACCGGCGCGAGCATCGATCCGAGCGTGCTCGCAGCCCCCTCCGCGTCGGCGTCTCCGGCGATCGCGGCCAGCTTCTTCGTCTGGTCGGGCCCGAAGCGCTCGAACAGCTCGGAGACGAGCTCGGCGCCCCCAGAGACGGCGTTGTCGGCGAACGGCACCCCGACGTCCATCGTGGCGTAGTAGAACAGGATCGCCTGCGCCGCGTCGTGCTTCCGGAACGCCTGCACCCGGTCGATCGGGCCGCCGGAGCTCAGCCGCCACGCGGCGTACGCGATGGCGAGGCCCTTCAACGCCGCGTCGGCGGCTTGTTGCGGATCGGTCTCGAGCGCGTTCAGCCGCTCGCCCTTCTCGGAGCGCGCGAGCTTGATCGCCGACGAGACGCCGCTGTAGACGGTCAGGCCGGTGTCTGCGGTGTCGAGCGCGTCGAACAGCCACAGCACGCGCTGGGCGGCCTCGCCGCGGGCGAGCTCCTTCGCGTGCGCGACCACCTCGGGGCGGGCGTCCGGCTTGAGGCTGCGCACGCACGCCTCAACGCTGGTCCAATGAGGCAGATTGGGCGAGAACGGGACGACCTTGAACACGCCGCGGCACAACCGCACGCTGTAGTCGTCGCTGGCGTAGCTACCGAGGATCGAGTCGAGGTCGCGCGACAAATCCGCCTCCGAGGCGTCCCGCTATCGCGCCGCGTGCGCGCTCGCTCGGTTGGTCGGTGGCCCGGACGCGGCCGGTGGATAAGGCGGTCGTCCCTTCCACGGAGGTCCGGATGTCCCAGGTCGAGGCCGCGCTCGCCGAGTTCACCCCCGATAGCGTCACCGTCAAGCTGCTGCACGGCGTGTTCGGGGCCATCCCGTACGCGCCGGAGATGCCGGACTACGGCAGCCTGGCCGACGTCGTCGCGCACCTCCGCCCCGGCGCCGGGCCGGCGGGGCTCGCCGCAGTGCGCGCGGCGGCCGACGATCCCGCCGTCACCGACATCTTGTGGATGGCGAAGGTGATGGACATGGGCGACAAGGGCTACGCCGTGTTCACCGGCATCTCGTCGGCGGTGCAGTTCTTCTTCGGCGACCGCACCACCGCGCTCGACACCGACGTGCAGCAGCGCAACGACGCGGTGCTCAAGTCGATCGGCATCGCGTACATGGCGCTCAAGGCGTACCCAGGCACGCTCGCCGAGCGCGGCGAGGCGTTCCGGACGTCGCCGGCGGGGCAGGCGATCGCGATGTACTACGGCGCGTGTGAGGTCGCGTTGCCGTTCGCCGACAACGCGCTGCTCGCCGGCGGCGCGATCGTCGGTGATCTGTACGGCAAGTACGGCAAGGAGCAGCTCGGCAAGCTGCTCGCGATGGGCGGCGCCGAGCACGGTGTTGGCGAGGCTGAAGGCATGTTGTCGACGATCTCGGGCGGTCTGTCGCGGGTGGTCGACCACACGCGCAGCTACGTGGAGCCGGTCGCCAACGCGGCGCGCCCGTTCCTCCCGAAGATCGCGACCGGCGGCGACGTGTTGGCCGGCGTGGTGGCGAACGCGGTCGACGTGTTGCCGGTCTACCGCTACCTCGGCGCGCGCCTGGCGGCGGAAGCGGCGGTTCGTCGCGCGCTCCCGCAGTAGTCAGAACGGGTCGGGGGGGGCCTCCAGCAGCTCGTCGCTGGGCAGGTCGCCGGGCAGCGCCTCCAGGAACGCTACGAGCTCGGCTTTCGCTTCGTCGGTGAGCGCCAGGCGCGTCAGCGTGCCCTCGGTGTGGCCGTAGTCGGGCTGCTCCTCGAGCGCGACGTAGTAGTCGACGACCTCAGCGAGCGTGTCGAAGTGCCCGCCGTGGAAGTAGGGCGGCGACAACGCCGCCGTACGCAGCGACGGCGTCTTGAACGCGCCCAGGTTGTTGCTCGAGTTTCCGAGCCAGCGCAGGCGCTCGTCCACCTCGGGCGCGTCGGGGGCGTCCGAGAAGGCGCCTTGCCCGTTGAACGGGTCCGTGAGCACGAGGTCGACGCCCTCCCACCGTCCCTGGTCTGGCGTGAGCCAATCCCTTGGGCCGAGGCCGATGTTGTGGAACTCGCCGTTCGTGAGGCTCGGCCCGAAGTGGCAGTCGGTGCACCCGGCGGGGCCGATGAACGTGCGCAACCCGGCGACCTCTTCGTCGGTGAGCGTGCCCGCGCCGTCCTCACCGGCGACGGCCGCCGCGACGAAGGCGTCGAACCGGCTGTCTCCGAGGACGAGCCTCCGCTCGTACGCGGCGATCGCCTTGCCGAAGTTGGCGAACACGACGTCGATCGCGGTGCGGTCGGCCTCCGCCATCGCCGACCACGCGACGTTGTGGGCGGCGTCCGGGTTGGCGGGGTCGGGCCGCGCGGCGCCCTCGGGGAACCGGCTCGTGTCGTCGAGCGGAGGTAGATCCCCGAAGATGGCCTCATAGGCGGAACGCAGGTCGCCGTCGTCGTGCAAGTGCCGGGCGACCTCCAGCCGCGACGAGCCGTGCTCGATCGGGTTCTCGACCGGGCCGAGGGCCTGCGCCCACGCGCTGTCGGCGCGACCATCCCAGAAGAACCAGCGGTTCCACGCGCTGTCGAGCACCGTGGGCGCGTGGCGGCCCGTCGTGCCGACGCCCTCCGCGAGCGCCTTGCCGTCGGCGAACCCGAGGCCCGGGTCATGACAGCTCGCGCACGACACGTCGCCGTTGGCCGATAGTCGGGGATCGAAGAACAAGAACTGGCCGAGACGCGCTGCGGCTGGGTCGTCCGCCACGCGGTTCGTCGGGTCGTCGGGCACCGGTGGCCGCGGGCTCATCGAGGCGACTTGGGCGATCTCGGCGTCGTCGAGCAGGGCTACCGGGTCCGTGCCCCCGCAGCCGACCAGCAGGGCGGCGATCACGGCGTCGCGCAGCACGTGACCTCGGCGGTCGCGCGCTCGAGCTGGTCGCCTTGGGTGATGTCGAACGTGATCTGCCACGCCCCGGTCATGTGGAAGAGCATGCCCTCGATGAGGAAGGTCCCGTCGCCGCCGGCCGTCGTCTCGGGGACGGTGTTCATGCCGTGGCCGTGGCTGCCCATGCCCGCGTTGGCGACCAGCGACGCGTCGACGACCGGCGCGCCGCTGCCGTCGAGCACCGTGGCGTCGATCGAGAAGACCTCGTTGAGCGGGATCGGATCGGGCGACGGCGCCCAGTGGACCGTCCACGTGCCGCCGTCGGTGGCGACGTCTTGCTCGCCGACGGCGTAGCTGGCGGTGTCGTCGGAGCCCGCGCCGCCGCACCCGGCGGCGAGCCAAAGGAGCAAGACCGGCATGACCACCTCCTCCGGTGTAGTAACCACCGCGGCGCGCGATCCGCTGCCATGGTCGGTTGCGGTCGGTCGGAGGTGGTCATGGGGCACGTGCTCGTCACGGGCGCGTCGGCGGGCATCGGGGAGGCGCTCGCGCGCGCGTTCGTCGCGCGGGGGGACCACGTCACGGTGGTCGCGCGGCGCGTCGATCGGCTGCAGGCGTTGGCGGCGGAGCTCGGCGAGCGGGTGTCGGTGATCGCCGCCGACTTGTCGTCGAGCGCGGAGGCGGATCGCATGTTCGCCGCCGCGTCGTCGTCGCGGCCGGTCGACGTGCTCGTCAACAACGCGGGCGTGCAGATCGTCGCCTCGGTCGGCCGAACCGACCCCGACGCGGCCGACGCGCTGCTGGCGGTGGACCTCGGGGTGCCGCTCCGGCTGATCCACCGGGCGCTGCCGGGCATGCTCGAGCGTAAGCGCGGCGCGATCGTGAACGTGGCGTCGATGGCGGCGCTGTCGCCCGTCCCGGGCATGCTTTGGTACAACGCGGCGAAGGGCGGGCTCGCGAACGCGTCGGAGTCGCTGCGCGGCGAGCTGCGCGGCACCGGGGTGAACGTGGTGACGGTCTACCCAGGCCCCGTGCACACCGACATGGGCACCAAGGGGCTCGCGGCGTACAAGCCCACCCTCGCGGCGCGCTTGACCCCGTGGGGCGACACCACGACCCTCGCGCGTCGGGTGGTCAGCGCGGTGGCCAGCGGCTCGGCGCGCGTGATCTATCCTCGTCCTTACTGGGTTTCTCTGTTCGCGAACAACCTGTCGCGCTGGGTGTCGCTGCGCGCGGCGCCGCCGCTCCAGGAGGGCTGAGTGGGCCACGGGATCAGCCTGAGGGAGGCGGGTGGGGCGTGGATCCGCATCGCTGCGTCGAGCTTCGGGGGTCCCGCCGGCCAGATCGCGGTGATGCACAAGGTCGTGGTCGACGAGCGCGGGTGGATCGGCGACGCGCGGTTCGCCCACGCGCTCGGGTACTGCATGCTGCTGCCGGGCCCGGAGGCGCACCAGCTCGTCACGTACCTGGGCTGGCTGATGCACGGCGTCCGCGGCGGGCTGCTCGCCGGTGGACTGTTCGTGTTGCCCGGGTTTGTATCGATTCTCGTGTTGTCGCTCGCGTACGTGTACCTGCGGGACCTCGGGCCGGTCGCCGGGGCGCTGTTCGGGGTCAAGGCGGCGGTGCTGGCGATCGTCATCGAAGCGGTCGTCCGGCTCGGCAAGCGGGTGCTGGGCAGCGCGTCGTCGCGGGTGATCGCGGTCAGCGCGTTCCTCGCGTTGTTCGCGTTCGGGGTGCCGTTCCCGGTGGTGATCGGGACCGCAGCGGCCATTGGACTGATCGGGCATCGGGTGGCGCCGGCCCACTTCAAAGCGGGCGGAGGAGCGTCGAAGCGCGGGGAGCAGGTCGGGTCGATCGACGCGTGGCTCGACGCGCAGCCGATCGACACGTCGGTGGGGCGGCTCGTCCGGACGTCGGTGATCGGGCTGGCGCTGTGGTTCGGACCGCTGGTCGCGGTGGCGGCGCTGCTCGGGCCGGACCACCTGCTGGTCGACCTGGGCGCGTTCTTCGCGCAGGCGGCGGTGGTGACGTTTGGCGGCGCCTATTCGGTGCTTGCGTGGGTGGCGCAGGCGGCGGTCGTCGAGCGCGGCTGGCTGACCGCCGGCGAGATGCTCGATGGGCTCGGCCTCGCCGAGACGACGCCCGGGCCGCTCATCCAGGTCGTGCAGTTCGTCGGGTTCATGGCGGCGTGGCATCAGCCGGGCCCGTGGTCGCCGTTGGGGAGCGCGCTCGCCGCGTCGGTGCTGGTCGCGTGGGTGACGTTCGTTCCCAGCTTCTCGTGGATCTTCGTCGGCGCGCCGTACATCGAGCGGCTGCGGGCGAACAAGGCGTGGGGTGCGGCGCTCACCGCGGTGACCGCGGCAGTCGTGGGAGCGGTGCTCAACCTCGGCGTGTGGCTCGCGTTGCACGTGACGTTCGCGACGGTCGAACAGGTGTCGATGGGTCCGATGCGATTGCACGTGCCGGAGTGGGCGACGGTGGATCCGGCCGCGCTGGTGATCGGGCTGGTCGCGACCGTGTTGATGGTCGGCCGCGGCGCTCCGATGTTGCCCGTGCTGGCCGGGGGTGCGGCGGCGGGCGTGGTGGTCTCGCTGGTACGGGGCGTGTGATGGCCTGGTGGTCTCGCGAGCCGCCGACGCCGAAGGGGTTCCCGGTCGCCTCTCCGGACGCGCTGCGGGGTGAGCTCGCGCGTCGGATGGCGGGTGTGCAGCGGCATCGGCTGTTGCAGGGCTTCCCGATGGCCCCGATGATGGGGCCGTCGCGGTCGGGCGTCGTGGCCCCGCGGACGACGGACCCGCGACGGCCCGTCATCCTCGGCGTGCTTCCTCACACCTTCTGTGTGCCGGCGATCAAGGGCTGCGGCTTCTGCACCTTCCCGCACGAAGCCAACGAGGCATCGCAGATGGTGCCGCTCGCGCTGACGATCGCCCGCGAGATCGCGTTCCGAGACCCCCTGCTGCGCAATCGGCCCGTACGTGCCGTCTACTTCGGAGGGGGCACCGCGAACCTCACGAGCATCCCGGCGCTCGCGGTCCTGGTGGGCGCGCTCACGGGCCATCGCTTGCCCGACGCGGAGGTCACGCTCGAAGGAGTGCCGCGGTTCTTCTCGGCGGAGCAGCTCGACCTTCTGGCGGGCCTCGGCCCGGTCCACCTCCGCATCAGCATGGGCGTGCAGACGTTCGACGAGGGCTGGCTGCAGCGCATGGGGCGGCAGCACATCGGCAGTCCGTCGCAGGTCGAGGCGGCGGTCGCGCTCGCGGGCGCGCGGGGCGCCGCTACCTCGATCGACCTGCTGATCAACCTGCCCGGCCAGCCCGTCGCCGCGATGCTCGACGACGCGCGGCGGGCGGTGGCGCTCGGGGTGGATCAGATCTGCGTGTACCACCTCGTGCTGCGGGACGGGCTGCCGGTCCCGTGGGCGTCCGATCCGGCGATGATGGCGGTCCTTCCAAGCAACGAGGCGGCGTTCGACGCGTGGCGAGCGGTGCGCGGGGCGCTGTTGGAGGCAGGCTACACCCAGTCGACGCTCACGAACTTCGAGCGCGCCGGAGCGCGACCGTTCGTGTACGAGCCGATGAGCTTCGCCCCGCATTGGTGCGACGCGCTGGGGTTTGGGCCGGGGGCGATCACGGGCGTGAACTTCGGCGGGCCCGAGCGGGCGCTCAAGTGGACCAACCGCGCGACGGCCACGTCGTACCTCGGCGCCCGATTGTCGCGGGTGGAGCTGGTGTACTGGTACGAGCCGTTCGAGGAGGCGCTGATGCAGCTCACGCGTGGGCTCGCGCTGCTCCGCGTCCCGCTCGGTCAGGGGCCGCTCGCCGCGCACGCGCGGGTGTTCGCGCCGGAGCTCGCGGCGCTGCAGGAGGCCGGACTGGTCGTGGTCGACGCCGCGGCGGTCACGCTGACGGAGCGGGGCATGTTCTACGCCGACAGCGTCGCGGGGCTGCTCGCGTGGCGGTCGGTCACGCACCGCGGGGCGGTCGGCCTCAACGAGCCGGCCGAGCTGCACATGGGGTAGGGGGTCGCATGGTCCGGGTGGTCGTCGTCGGCAGCTTTGTGGTGGATCTGGTCGTCGAGGTGCCGCACCTGCCGCGCCTGCACGAGACCATGCTCGCGCGCTCCGCCGCGCGACACCTCGGGGGCAAGGGGTTCAATCAGGCGCTCACCGCCGCTCGGATGGGCGCCGCCGTACACATGATCGGTCGGATCGGCGACGACGACGGCGGCCGCGCGTTCCTCGCCGGCCTGGCGCGTGAGGGGGTCGACGCGGCGGGGGTTTCGGTCGACCCGGACGCGGGCACCGGGTTCGCGATGCCGATGGTGGTGCCAGGGGTCGGCAACTCGATCGTGCTGGTCCCGGGCGCGAACGCGTCGTTGGGAGCGGCGCACGCCGCGGCGTCGGTGGGCGCGATCCGGGCGGCGTCGGCGCTGTTGGTCCAGCAGGAGGTGCCGCCGGAGGCGTCGATCGCGGCGGCTCGGCTCGCGCGGTCGGCGGGCGTGCCGGTGGTGTTGGACCCGGCGCCGGCCCGGTCGGTCCCCGAGCTGCTCGCGCTGGCCGACTGGGTGGTGCCGAACGAGCCCGAGGCCGAGGCGCTGGTCGGGTCCCCGATCGTCGACGTCGCGTCTGGGTTCGCGGCGGCCGAGCGCCTGGCGGAGGGTCGCTCCGGCGCGGTGGTGACGCTCGGGGCGCGCGGCGTCGTGGTGGTGTCGGGCTCCGAGCGGATCTTCGTGCCGCCGTTCGACGTCGCCTCGATCGACCCGACGGGGGCCGGGGACGCGTTCGCGGGCGCGTTCGTGGTGGCGCTGGCGGAGGGGGCCACCGTCGCGGCGGCGGCGCGGATCGGCGCGGCGGCCGGCGCGTTCGCGGTGACGCGGGTCGGCGCGGAGCCGGGCCTGCCGCGGCGCGCCGACCTGGTGATGCTCGGCTTCTGACTGGCCGTCACGCCCGCGGGGTGCCCCTCGCGATGCGAAACACCTCCCCCATGGCGCCCGACAGCACCGTGGGCCACGTGCCGGACCGATACGGCACGCCGTGGTCGTGGCAGATCTGACGTACCTCGCCGGCGATCGCGCGTAGGCGCTCGGGGGGCAGGCGAGGGAACAGGTGGTGCTCGATCTGATAGTCGAGGCCGCCGCATAAGACCGACAAGGCGTACGGCACCTCGAAGTTCTGCGTGGCTTCGCACTGCATGACGTACCACTCGGGCCGGCTGCGCGCCTTGGTCCCCTCGGGATACGACACGATCCCGGGCCCGACGTGGCCGCAGAAGATGCACGCGGCGGTGTAGGCGTTGCGCAGCAGCTCGGCCATGCTGTTGGCGAGCACGACCTTCCACCACAGCGGCCCGGCGAGCAGCGGGAAGATCAGGTAACTCTTGGCGTAGTACGGCGCGTAGCTGCGGAACGCGCGCCACAGGGCAACCCGCGCCGACGGCCACGTGCGGTCGCGCAGCACGTCCCGGCGGTCGAGGATGAGGTCGAGCATGCCGGTAAAGTGCAGGTTCATCCCTGCGGTGAACGTGGCCCAGTTGATGACGGTCGACAGCCCTGGCCGCTCGTGTCCGGGGTCCCCTGGCAGGTGTTCGGTCAGCCGGGTGCGGCCGAACCGGAGGTCCGGGTCGCGGTGCGCGATGTTGGTGAAGCCGTGGTGGCGCAGGTTGTGGCCCGTGCGCCACGACGCCTCGTCGATCGGGGTGTCCCATTGGAACGTCGTCGAACGGTAGTGGGCGGCCCCCGCGACGCGGTCGTAGGCGCCGTGCAGCGTGGTGTGCCCGACCTCGGTGGTCTGGAGCTGCTTGTGCACGAACAGCGCGAGCACGCCGACGAGCAGCGTGAGCGGGTCCAGCGCGACGTGGATGAGCGACCGCCCGACGACCTCGAACACGCGGGAGACCCGGTCGACGCGGCGAACCCGGGCGAGGTCCTCGGCGCCGACGGTGGCTTCGACGCGGTCCCGAAGCGCGTCGATCGCGGCGGCGAACGCCACGAGTCGGGACGGGTCGTCCCGGATGGGGGAGGGCGCCGAGGCCGCCAGCTCGCGTGGCGCCATCGTGCTCCTTCGCGCGCGGGAGGTAGCACGCTGTCGCGCTGCGCGCGTCCTTCGCGCGCCGCGTTGGTAACGGGAGGAGCCGTTTTGACCCGCAGGGTCGGGGACGCCCTCGTTGGGCGTGCCGCGCGCGCGTTGGGGTGATCGCGTGGCCGCCAGACCTCACGTTGCCGGCCGGCACCATACGGCGTCTGGGTGCCCGAACGCCTGCATTGTGTTGTTGGGACTGCGTCTTCGTGTCGACGGAACCTCGTAGGCCTGCGGGTCGGCGGCGAGCATCGAGATCTGCGTGGACGCAGCTGGCGCCTCGTTGTACGGTCAACGTCGCCATTCGAGGAGCACGCAATGATCGACCACACTTCATGACCGGTGTTGGTCGGCGGCCGACCCACGTGGGTCAAGGCAAAGACGGCGCAAAGGCGTCGACGCACTTGGGGCGCCGCCACCCACGCACGCGCCGACGGTCCGAGAATGCCTGTTCGAAGCGGCGGCAACCCGTCATGGCCGAACGGAGCGGTGCAGCAACCCAGGCTCGCTCCCGCGCTACTCGCAGGCGATGTGGTGGATCGGGGTCTGCTCGCCTTCCTCTTCGTAGCAGGAGGCCGACGACGTGGCCTCGCCGCACACCACCGCGAGGCACGCTTCGCTCGCGAAACCGACGGTGCACTCGCCTTCGGCGTCGTCGATGACGCACTCGTCCGGCGGGACCTGGCAGCCGTCGCCGATCACGCCGCCGCTCACGCACAGCTCGTCCTCGGTACATCCTGCGCAGTCGTCGAGCCAATCCGGACTGGTCGACGCGCAGCCCGTCATCATCGCGAACACCAGCGACCGATACGCCATATCGCCTCCCGCGGCGGCGCCGTAACGGGCGTGCAAAGCCACGTCCAGATCGCCCGCCAGCGTCCGTACGAAGTCGCCTACGCGCTCGGCGGGGACACCGGCTGCGGAGGCGGCGGCGCGTCCGGGCGCCCGAGCGGCGCTTGCAGGACGACGCGAGCGCTGCGGTTCCACGACACGTACGCCCACGCCCACGACAGCATGACCGACAGTCGGTTGTGGAAGCCGATCAGCGACATGATGTGCACCAGCAACCACGTCCACCACGCGACGCGGCCCGTGAGGTGCAGCTTGCCCACCTGCGCGACCGCCCGCGCGCGCCCGATCGTCGCGAGCGCGCCTTTATCCTTGTGAACGAACGGGGGTGCCTCCTTTCCCGCGAGCCGGGCGGCCACCACCTTGCCGAGGTGCTTGCCTTGCGCGATCGCGACGGGCGCGACCCCTGGGATCGGCGCACCGTCTTGCTCGAACCAGGCGATGTCGCCGATCACGGAGACCGCAGGGTCCTCCGCCGGGCTCAGGTCGGGGCCGACCTTCACGCGGCCGGCCCGGTCGGTCTCGAACCCGAGCGTCTTCGTGAGGTCGGGCGCCTTGACCCCGGCCGCCCACAGGACCGTCGCCGCGGGGATGAACTCGTCGCCGATCTGGATGCCGCGGGCGTCGACGTTGACGACCTTGCGTCCGACCTCGACGCGCACGCCCATCGCGTCGAGGTCGTGCCAGGCGCGCTTCGACAGGTCAGGGTGAAACGCCGGCAACACGCGGTCGGCCGCGTCTACGAGCACGACGCGCGCCTGCGCCGGATCGACGCGCCGGAAGTCGCCCATCAGCGTCTTGCGGGCGATCTCGGCGAGCGCGCCGGCGAGCTCGACCCCGGTGGGCCCCGCGCCGACGACGACGAACGTGAGCATCGCTCGGCGCGCCTCGGCGTCTTCGGTGCGCTCGGCGAACTCGAACGCGTTGATGACGCGGCGGCGGATCTCGAGCGCCTCATCGAGCGTCTTTAGGCCGATGGTCGCTCTGGCCCAGTCTTGGCGTCCGAAGTGGTTCGTCACCATGCCGAGGGCGAGCACGAGGTGGTCGTAGGTGACGGTGACGCCGTCGTGCAGGGTGACGGTGCGGGTGGCGCGGTCGATCTTGGTGACCTCGGCCATCCAGGTCGTCACGTTGGGCAAGCCGTGGAACAGCTTGCGGATCGGGTAGCCGACGTCGGGCGCGCTGAGGCCGGCGGTAGCGACCTGGTAGAGCAGCGGCTGGAACAGGTGGTGGTTGCGGCGGTCGATGACGGTGATTCGGACGGGCAAGTGCGCGAGGGCGCGCACGGCGTGCAGCCCGCCGAACCCGGCTCCGACGACGACGATGTGCGGGACGGACATGGGTCCTCCAGCCGGCGGTTATCCCGGTGGACACTCGGCGGTCGCTCGCGTACGCTGACGCCGTGCGCGGGCACCGCACCGGGAACCGACATGCTGTGGCTCACCTTGTTGGCGGCGTGCGGCGCGTTGACGTGTGACGAGCTCGACGCCAAGGCGTCCGCGGTGGTCGACGCGGCGATCGCGGACCACCAGGAGTGCGCGGTCGACGACGACTGCGCGATCGTCTGGCGGTCGGGCGCGTGCTTCGCGCACTGCAGCGCGATCGTCGGCGTTGGTGGGGTCGAAGCGGTCGACGCTGCGCTGGCCGAGGCGGAGGCGATCTGCGCCAACCAGCCGTCGTGCGTGGCGTTGGAGCCGCCGTGCGCGCCGCCGGGGGCGCTGCGCTGCGACGGCGGCGTGTGCGTAGAGGCCTGAAGGCCCCCCTCGCGAAACGAGCCCTGCCACGTGCGGCGGGTCACCGCGACAGGGTCGGCTGAGCCTCGCTGCCGAGACTCCCCGGTGCCAGGTCGATCACTTCCACCGCCGACGAAGGCACGGCGAGACCGGGCGTTCCTGGCTCACCCTCGCCTAACCCCCGAAACCGGGGTCAGGTCGATCACTTTCGAGATCGGGCCGGGACGACTCGATACCCGGCGTTCTATCGTCGCCGAACGGCTCTGATCGAAAGTGATCGACCTGACCCCTGGATCGGGCGGTCGCCGATGCGCCAGGTACACACTCCATGATCGCCCCGTTGGAATCTGAGCCTCCCTGCCGAGCCTCCCCGGTGCCAGGTCGATCACATTCCATCACCGAGGACGGCACGCCGAGACCGGACGTTCCTGGCTCGCCATCGCCCACCCCCCACACTGGGGTCAGGTCGATCACTTTCGAAATCGGGCCGCGACGTCTTGATACCCGGCGTTTTACCATCGCCGAACGCCTCTGATCGAAAGTGATCGACCTGACCCCTGGACGGGCGGTCGCCGATGCGCCAGGTAAACACTCCATGATCGCGCCGTTGGAATCCGAGCCTCCCTGCCGAGCCTCCCCGGTGCCAGGTCGATCACGTTCCACCACCGAGGACGGCACGCCGAGACCGGGCGTTCCTGGCTCGCCCTCGCCCACCCCCCACACCGGGGTCAGGTCGATCACTTTCGAAATCGGGCCGCGACGTCTTGATACCCGGCGTTTTACCGTTGCCGAACGCCTCCGATCGAAAGTGATC
>CAIUDO010000493.1 GCA_903897935.1 uncultured Pseudomonadota bacterium | reverse complement strand
GTTGCGCTGCTCGGGCTCGGCGGCTGCACGCTCGCGCTCCCCACCGAGACCGGGATCGACGGCGATCGCGACGGCGACGGCGCGAGCGCGCTCGTGGACTGCGACGAGCTCGTGCCCACGGTGTACCCAGGCGCGCCCGAGGTGTGCGACGGGCTCGACAACGACTGCGACGGCGACATCCCAGACGACGAAGCCGCCGATTGGGACAACGACGGGCTGCTGCGGTGCGCCGACTGCAACGACCTCGACGGCGACCTGGGCGCGGTGGCCACGTTCTACCGCGACGCCGACAACGACGGGTACGGCAGCCCAGACGTGGTGAAGTACGAGTGCGACCGCCCGAGCGGGTACGTCGAGAACGCCGACGACTGCGATGACGGCGACCCGTTCTCGTTCCCGGAACAGAAGTGGTACCTGGACTACGACGGTGACGGGTACGGCAACCCCGAGTTCTTCTACATCGGCTGCACGCCGCCGGCGGGCACGTGGGAGGTCACGGCGACCGACTGCGACGACACCGATCCCGAGGAGTACCCGGGGCAGGTCTGGTACCCCGACCTCGACGGCGACGGCTTCGGCGGCGACTCGGGCGAGGTCAACCAGTGCGAGCGTCCGGGCAACGGCTACATCCACGTCGGCGGTGACTGCAACGACGCGAGCGCGACCGTCTTCCCGGATCAGATCTGGGCGCCCGACGCCGACGGCGACGGCTACGGCGACACGCTGCTGGCCGAAGTGTCGTGTGGAAAGCCGGAAGACGCGGAAGGCGCGTGGGTCCAGGAGACCACCGACTGCGACGACACCAACGAGCGCATCAACCCGGGCGCCGAAGAGTACTGCGACACCTGGGATACGAACTGCGACGGCAAGCTGCTCGCGGACGAGCTCGACGAAGACGGCGACGGTTACGGCATCTGCAACGGCGACCCGGACGACACCGATCCGTCGGTCTTCCCGCTGCTGCTCACGTTCTACGGCGTTCGCACGAACTTCCCCGACACCGACCTGGTGGGGTGGGAGCTGTGCCACAGCGAGATCTACGGCCTGTACGGCACCAGCCTCAGCGGCACGGTCCTCTCGCGGTGCAACAAGAACAACCTGATGCTCGCGTGCCGCCAGACCGGGTCGGCGACGATCACGGTCGCCGCGCACGCCCCGCGCCCGGACGTCATCTACGACACCGGCTCGGGCTTCTCGTCCGTGCACAACGCGAACGGCGTCGACTGGTACTACAGCTCGTCGTACTCGTGGGGCTTCGTCAACGCGGGCTCCGGCGTGTCGCGTAGCTCGTGTGACACCATGGGCTCGCCCGACAGCGAAAAGCGCCTGTGCTGGCACACCAGCGGCGGCACCTTGAGCGGCGGGTACCGGTGTGGCACCACCACCGGGCTCAACAGCTCCTCCACCTGGGAGCGCCTCGTCTACCACGCCGACTGACGCGGGCAGATTGTTGATTTTGTGTAAGGGCGCTCACGGGGGCGCACTTCCTCCAGCGGGTCCTGCGGGGCGGGGGCAACGTGGTTCCGGGGGCCACGAACCTACATGCTGCGCTGGATCGGGTTGTTCGTGCTGGGGGGCACGGGTTGCTCGGCTGATCCGTCGTACGACACCGCCGCGCTCGGGTGGAGCCCGCTGCCGTTCTTGGAGGAGCAGCCCGCTGTTGGGTGTGCGGCTTCGGAGCGGGATCCCCACCTCGTCGTCGTGGTCGTGAACTCGGGCGACTACGTCCGTTTGGCCGTCGAGTCCGACGATCGGGTGGTCGCCGGCGGGTCGATCGACGTGACGCGGGTGGTCGGCGACGACGCGTCGGCCCACGTGGAGTCGGGCCCGGGCTGGCCTACGCTGTGCCCAGGGGTCGAGGCGGCGTGGGGTGGGCCTGGCGAAGCTCGTTCTTGGCGGGCGACCTCCGGCGAGGTGCGCATCAAGCTGGTCCCCGACCCATCGGATCGGGCGCGCCTGACCGGCACCGTCGAGCTGGTGGACGCCTGGTTCGACGAGGAGGGCGGCGACATCCCGTTCGCGCTCGACCGTGTCGATCTCCAGCCCGTGGACGTCGTCGCCGGCCCGTGACCGGCGGCTACGCGCTGGGCTCGAGCAGGCCTACCAGCGACGCCGGGTCGACGCTGGCGGTGGGCGTGTCGGTGGCGACCGCCCCGCGCTTCATGACCACCAACCGGTCGCCGAACCGCAGGATCGACTCCAACACGTGCGATGAGAACAGGATCGCGGCCCCGTCGTCGACGCGCCTCCGAAGCGCGGCTTCGACCCGGATCGCCGACGGTGGGTCGAGGCCGTTGAGCGCCTCGTCGAGGATCAGCACGGGCGGTCGACCGATCATCGCGACCGCGATCGCCGTCTTGCGCCGCATGCCTTGGCTGTACTCCCGGATCGGGCGGTCCGCGTCTTCGGCGAGCCCGGTGAGATCGAGCGCCTCGTCGACCTGGTCGCGGCCGGCGCCCCCGCGCACCTGCATCACGAACTCGAGGTGCTCCCGCGCGGTCAACCAGCCGTACAGCGCGGGCTCTTCAGGCACGGCGCCGAACTGGCGACGGGCCTCCAGGGGTCTGGCGAACACGTCGATCCCGCAGATCTCGACGCGACCCTCGCTCGGAGGCAGCAGGCCGACGATCATCCGCATGGTCGTCGACTTGCCGGCGCCGTTGTGTCCGAGCAGCCCGACGATCGTCCCCGGCGCGACGGTGAGATCGAGCCCGTCGACGACGTAGCGACGGCCGAACGTCTTGCGGAGGTGGTGCAGTTGAATCGCCGGTTTGCTCACAATCCCCCCATGAACCACGCGGCCCACGCGGCGGCGCACAGCACCGCGGCCGGGACGTAGAACCACATCGCGCGACCACGCGCCCCGCGCGCCACGATCACGAGCGCCGCCGCGCCGGTGGCCGCGATCAGGCCGCGGAGCCAGAAGGTCACCCCGGCCGCGAAACCGTGCCGGATCGACAGCGCG
>CAIUDO010000492.1 GCA_903897935.1 uncultured Pseudomonadota bacterium | reverse complement strand
TGGTCGCGGTCGTGGTCGCGCCGCCAGACCACGCGGTGGCTCAGCCGCGGCGTGAGCGTCGGGGTGGTCGTGACCGTCGCGCTCTCGGGCAGCCGCGGGGCGATCGCGGCGATGGTCGTCGGCGCCCTGGTGTTCGCGTGGGGCGTCGTGGGCGCCCGGGCGCGCGCGGTGCTCGCCGGGGGCGTCGCGCTCGTCGGGGTCGCGGTCGGGGTCGCGGGTCCGCGGCGCGTCGTCGGGGTGATCAGCGGGTGGCTGGAGCCCGATGGTGCCCGCGCCTGGGCGTACGACGACGTGCTATCGGGCCGATCGGCGATCTGGGCCCACGCCACCGACGTCGTCGCGCGGGCGCCGTGGGTCGGGGTCGGCCCCGGTGGGTTCGAGCACGCGTTCGCCGTCGGGTGGCGCGGCGCGCGGTTCACCAACGTCAGCCACGCCCACCAGGAGCTGCTGCAGCTCGTGATCGAGCACGGCGCGGTCGTGGCTGCTGGGGTGGTGGTCGCCGTCGGGGTCGCGGCGGCGCGCGCCGCCCGGCACCCGGACGCCGCGACGGCGCGCGGATCGTCGTTGCTCGGGTGGCTCGCGTCGGCGGCCGTGCTCGCGGTCGGGTGCACGGTCGACTTCCCGCTGCGCATCGGTGCGGTCGCCGTGCTGGTCGCGGTGGTGCTCGGGGTGCTCGTCGGCGCGAAGCCGAGCGCCCGCGGCGCACGATGGAACCAGGCCGCGTCGTGGGGCGTCGCCGCGCTCGGGGTCGCGGCGGTCGCGCTCGTGGCGCGCGTCGTCGCCGCCCCCGACCACCCGTTCTTCGGCTCCGCCGACGCGGCGTTCGTGGCGTCCGAGGAGGCACGTCGCGCGGGTGACTCGGCGGCGGCCGTCGCGGCCGCGCGGGTCGGGCTGGGGCGGGCGCCCGTCGCGGCGCGCGGATGGTTCGAGCTCGGGTCGTCCCAGCTCGCGCGCGGGGATCGGCTCGCGGCCATCGGCGCGCTGCAGCGGGCCGCGGACCAAGCGCCGGGATCGCCGTGGGCGGCCGTCGCGCTCGCGCGTTTGTGGCGTGACGCGGGCGAAGACGCCCTCGCGACCGACTACTGGCGGCGCGCGCTCCTCGTGCCGGTGCAAGACGACCGGTGGTTCGACGCCGCCCTCGCCGAGGCGTTGGCCGGCGACGATCCCGCCACCGCCGCGTGGATCGTCGTGCCGCCCGCACCCGACCGCGCGTGCCGGGCCGCGCGCGCGCTGGACGAGCGCGGCCTCGACGCCGCCGAGCACTGGTACGCGTTCGCCGCCCCGCACATCCCGTCGTGCCGCACCGCGTACGCGTCGTTCGTGCTGCGCGTGGGGCGGCGCGACGCGGCGCGCGCGCTGCTCGATCCGCCGTGGGACTGCGCGTCTGCCCGGGTGTTCGCCGCCTCGGCGCCCTCCCAAGACGACGCCCTCACCGACGCCGCCGACGCGGTGCGTCGGTGTGGTCCCCTGGACCGCGACGCCAACCTCCAGCTCGCCGACGCGGCGCTGGCCGCCGGCGACAGCCGCCGCGCCCTCGCGATCGCGGACCGCCTGATCCAGCACGACCCCGACGACGCTGGCCCCCGGCACACCCGGGCCGCGGCGCTGTGGCGCGCCGGTGACCTCGAGGCCGCGCGGCGCGACCTGCAGTGGCTGCGTGATCATCGCGCGCTCCGGCCGGAAGAGCGCGCGTGGCTGGACGGGGCCCGCGGCCGCTAAGTAGATGCCTGCGCGGAGGGGAACCTGCGCGCCTGGATCTACGACCGCACGATCCTGCCGCTGACCACTCGCTGGTACCGGGAGGTGCTGGAGCGGGTGCCCGTCGGGGCGCGCCTGCTCGACGTCGGCATCGGGACGGCGGGCGCGCTCGTCAACAACGCGGCGTGTGTGCACGAGCGCGCGTTGCACATCGTCGGGCTCGACATCGACCCGGACTACGTGCGCGCCGCGACGCGCCGGGTGTTCGCCGCGGGGCTCGCCGAGCGCGTCGACGTCGTGCACAGCCCGCTGCAGGCGCATGAGGATCGTGGCTACGACGCCGTCTATTTCTCGGCTTCGTTCATGCTCATGCCCGATCCGGCGGCCGCGCTCCGCCACGCGTTCGATCGCCTCGGGCCTGGGGGCACGGTGTACTTCACGCAGACGTTCCAGGAGCGGCGCTCGCCGCTGATGGAGAAGACCAAGCCCATCCTGCACACGATCACCACGATCGATTTCGGGAAGGTCACGTACGAAAGCGAGTTTCGAGAGATCGTCGCCAGCGGCGGCGGCCGCTTGGACGAGATCACCGTCTTGCAGCGGCGCCCCGGCGTCACCTACCGCCTCGCCATCGTGTCGCCTGCGTGACCGCCGCATCGCAGCGTTGGGGTATACTTTCGGCCAGCTTGGAGTGCCTGTGAGCGTCGTACGTCCGGTCTGCCTCCGCGGGGCCGTGCCTTCGTCGATTCTGGCGTTGTTATTTGCTCCTTCCGTGGCGGGCGCCGCGTGCACGGAGGGCGCCGGCACTCAGGAGGTCACCGCCGCGGTCGAGCGCGCGGAGGGCGCGTTCGGAAACGTCGACATCGAAGAATTCAACGCCGCAACCGACGCGATGGCAGCGCTCCTCCCCTGCGTCAACGAGGTCATCCCGCGCAACACGGCCGCCTCGATCCACCGGATGCAGGGCTTGCGCGCCTTCGTCGACCGTGACCCCGAGCGCGCCACTCAGGCGTTCGCCGCGGCGCGCACGATCGAGCCGGCGTACAGGTTCCCCGAGCTGCTGGTCCCCGAGGGCCACCCGGTGCTGCGCGACTACGACGCGATCCCGATCGACGCGCCCGTGGTGGTCGAGATCCCGAAGCCCGCCGGTGGCTACATCCAGGTCGACGGGCGCACGGCGTACGAGCGGCCGACCGCGTGGCCGGTGCTGGTCCAGATCGTGTCGGACGAAGGCGCGGTTCGGGACACTGCGTACCTTCGCCCTTCGGATCCGCTGCCGCAGTACACGGTCGAAGAGAAGGTCAGCCGCCCGGTCGCCGCTGCGGGCACCGACACCGTCGGGGGCGGGCCTGAGCCGGTGCCGGTCACGGTTGGGCCGTCGGTGCCGATCGCGGCGCTCGGCGGGGTCGCGCTCATCACCTCCGGCGTGATGTACCTGGTCGCGAACGGCGCTTCGAAGGCGTACCACGACCCGTCCACCGCGTACACGGAGCTCGACGGGCTCCGCAGCCGCACCAACTCGATGCAGGTCGCCTCGGTCGGGCTCGCCGCCGCGGGCGCCGGGATTGGCGTCACCGCCGTGGTCGTAGGGCAATGGTGACCGATTCCGTACGCCGGTACCGCATCCTCGAGACGCTCGGTCGCGGCGGGTTCGGCACGGTCTACCGCGCCGAGCTGCTCGCGGCGGGCGGCTTCACGAAGCAGGTCGCGCTCAAGATGCTCAGCGCGGAGGGGCAAGCCTCCGAGCAGGTCGTCCAGCGGCTGCGCGACGAGGCCCGAATCCTCGGTTTGATCCGGCATCGAGCGATCGTCGGCGTCGACTCCCTCACCGAGATCGGCAGCGGCTGGGCCGTCGTCATGGAGTACGTGCCCGGCGTCGACGTCACGATGCTGGTGAGCCACGGCCCCCCGCCCGCCCGGGTCAGCCTGGAGATCACCGAGGAGGTTGCGAGCGCGCTGCACGCGGCGTTCAACGAGCAGAACGAGATCACCGGGCAGCCGCTCCGCCTCGTGCACCGCGACGTCAAGCCAGCCAACATCCGCATCACCGGGCAAGGCGAGGTCAAGATCCTCGACTTCGGCGTGGCGCAGGCCACGTTCGAAGACCGTGAAGCGCGCACCTCACAGATGTTGTTCGGGTCGTTCCGGTACATGGCGCCCGAGCGCATCGAGGGCATCGAGGATCGAGCGGGCGACATCTTCGGGCTCGGCATCGTGCTCGCCGAGATGTTGTCGGCCGCGCGCTTCAAGGCGCCCCCGAAGGACCGTCAGCGGTTCGAGGACTTCCAGCGGTTCATCCGAGGGGCTATCGACGAGCGGCTGCAGACGTTCACCCCGCCCGTCGCGGAGCCGCACAGGGAGCGCCTGATCGCGCTGGTCGAGCGCATGATGGCGTTCGACATGGAGCGGCGCCCGCTCGCCAAGGAGGTCGAGCAAGCGTGCCGCGACCTCCGCGCCGAGCTGCCGGGCCCGTGGCTGCGCGACTGGGCCGAGACCGAGGTGCCACGCTTGCAGTCGCTCGCGCGCCAGCAGTTCGACGACCCGATGAGCGGGTCGATGCTGGCCGAGAACACGATGCGCATCCCGGTGAACACCGGCGCCCCGGCGGTCGAGCGCGTCGAAGCGGACGCCGAGGACGAAGCCCAAGCCGTCGCGCTCCGCTACGCGTTGATCGGCGCGTCGATCTGCGCCGTGGTCGCGGTGCTCGTCCTGGTGCTGTTCGGGGTGATGTTCTGGGGTCGCGAAGACGCGCAGGACCCCGTCGCGGCGGCCCCGGTCGAGGCCCCCGCGCCGGTCCCGGTCGCCGCGCCGCCCCCGCTCGACGAGGTCGCGGCGCCGGTCGAGCCGGCCCCCGTCGATCCTCCCGTCGAGGCGCCGGTCGAGGCCCCGCCGCCGAAGGCAGAGCCGGCGCCCAAGGCCGTCAAGGCGGCCAAGGAGCCGTCGCCCACCCCGCCCGCGCCGTCCACACCGGGCGGCACCGTCAAGCTCTCTGGAGACGCCCGCAACGCGTGGCTGACGAATTCCGCTGGGAAGAAGTACCCGGTCGGCAGCGGCAGCGTGCCGCCCGGCACGTACGACATCAAGGCGTGGTTCGACGGCAGCACCGAAGGGGTCGCCGCCGGTCAGGTCACGGTGTCGGACGGCGAGTCGGTCACGCTCAAGTGCAGCAGCATGATGCTCCGCTGCACCAAGGCGCGCTGAGCGCGCCCGCGGGTCAGAGCCAGTCGCAGCTCTCGGGCGGGCTGTCGCACTCGGACGCGTTGTCGATGCAGATGCGCCGCGTCGCCCGGACCTCGGCGCCGGTGCCATCTTCGATGCCGACGACCTCGAGCGTGTACGCCCCGTCCTCGAACGCCGGCTCGCCCTTGGCGTCCACCGTCGCGATCGGCAGCTTCCACGGCTGCGACGCCTTGGTGCCGAGGAGCACGTCGTCGATGTAGAGGTCGAGGTGGTCGCGGCCGGCGCCACCGCCGAACACCATCTTGGCGTCGGGCGAGCCGAACAGGCACATGTCGTTCAACGGGAAGTCGAAGTCGACCAGGATCTCGCTGGCGTCGACGACGTAGACGGGCTGCGCGCGGAAGCAGGTGTCCCCGCTGGTCGCGGTGGCGTTCACCGTCAGGTTGATCTTCCGCCAGGAGCCTGCGGAGACCAGCAACGAGCTGTCCCAGTCCCACTGGAACGGGCTCTCTTCGTCCAAGAAGTCGCCTTTGCCGTCCGCGAACAGCACCGACGCGGTCGGCACGGGCTCGGTCACCTTCACCGGGTACACACCCCACACGGTGTCTTCGTACGCCGGGGTCGAGATGACACAGTCGTAGGTGCCGTCGGTGTCGGTATCCGTGTCGGTGTCGGTGTCGGTGTCGGTATCGGTGTCGGTGTCGGTGTCGGTGTCGGTGTCGGT
>CAIUDO010000491.1 GCA_903897935.1 uncultured Pseudomonadota bacterium | reverse complement strand
GATCCACCGACGCCGACGCCGATGTCGACGCGGACTCCGACGCCGACGCCGACGCCGACGCCGACGCCGACGCCGACACCGACGCCGACGCCGACACCGACACCGACACCGACACCGACACCGACTGGCCCGACGGCGCGTGGGCGCTCGTCGGCGGCACCATCGTCGACGCCGACGGCGCCCGCCCCGGCGCCGTCGTGATCGTAGGCGACGTCATCGTCGACGTGCTCGCCCCGGGGGCCGCGCTCGACGGGCTCGAGGTGGTCGACGTGACCGGCCAGTTCGTGACGCCCGGCTTGATCGACCCGCACGTGCACGTGTTCCTCGCGGGCTCCCCGACCGCGGTGGGCGACGCGCTGTCGGAGAACCTTCGGGCGAGCTTGTACTTCGGCGTGACGTCCGTGGTCGACGCCGGCGGCGCCCTGCTCCCGTCGGTCCACCTGCGGGACCGCATCGCGCGCGGCGAGGTGCTCGGCCCGTCCATGAAGGTGCTCGGGCCGTTCTTGACCGCGCCGCAGAGCCACCCGTGCGAGGTGTGGAACGACCCGGACGCCTGTTGGTTCGCCGAAGACGCCGCGGCGGCGGAGTTGATGGTCGACGCGCTCACGGCCGCCGGCACGGACGGCATGAAGGCGGCCCTCGCCGACGCCGCGTTCACGTCCCGTCCGCGCCTCGACCCGTCCGTGCTCGCCGCCGCCGCCGCCCGCGTGTCGGCGGCCGGTGGGCTGGTCTTCGCGCACGTCGACACCGAGGCCGACGCGCTCGACGCCGTCACGGCGGGCGCCACCCACCTCGCGCACCCGCCGTTCGGGGACGTGTCGTCGTCGGGCGCCGCCGCCGCCATCGCCGCGTCGGGCGCCCCGGTGCACACCACCGTGAGCGCGTTCGCGGCGGTCGACCTCCTCCTCTCCGGCGACATGCCGCTCGACGATCTGCTCCTGGCGCCGGGGGTCGCCGCGAATTGGGCGGCGGTGGTCGCGTCGCCCGGCCTCGTCGACGCCGCGTGGCGGGCGGACACCGCAGCGTGGGCGGCCAACGCGCGCGCGAGCCTCGCCGCGCTCGACGCCGCCGGGGTGCCCCTGATGCCAGCCTCCGACGCCGGCTATTGGTACGTCCCGTTCGGTTGGGGGCTGCACCACGAGCTCGCGGAGCTGCGCGCGCTCGGCTGGGACCCGCAGCGCGCCCTCACCGCAGCCACGGTGGGCAACGCGCGCGCCGTCGGGTGGACCGACCGCGGCCTCGTCGCGCCCGGCCAGCGCGCCGACCTGTTGGTGCTCGCGGCGGACCCGCTGGTCGACCTCGCCGCGCTGCAGGCGCCCGACCCGGTGGTGGTCGCCGGCCGGGCGTACGCGCGCGAGGACCTGCGCGCCGCCGAGGTCGTGGTGGTGCCAGCGTCGGGAGTCGGCGGGGATCCCTGCGTGTCGGGCGCCGATTGTCCGGGAGGCGCCTGCGACGCCGTCGAGCGCGTGTGCGCGTCGACGTGCAGCGAGGCGTGGGACCCGGTCGGCGACGACTGCGACGCCGCCAGCGCGTGTCAGCCGTCGGACGACGCGGGCGCGTCCCCGGCCCTCTGCCGGGTCGTCGACCAGTCGTGTGATCCGTACGACGCGTCGTCGTGCGCCCCCGAGGTCTACGCGGACGCGTGTGTGCCCGGCGACCTCGACACGTTCTACTGCTTCCCGTCCGGCCCGAAGGTCGACGGCGAGGCGTGCAGCTACGACGACCCGGACCAGATGTGCGGTCCCGGGTTGTTCTGCTCGTTCCTGGTCGCGCGCTGCTACACGCTCTGCGACCCGTCCTTGGGGCCGACGCAGCCGGTGTGCACGGGAGGGACGCGCTGCCTGACGCAGTACGCCGAGCCCGGGGCGCCGTGGTTCGGCCTCTGTTTGTGATGCTTCGACCGCTGATCAAGAGGCCCTGACCATGCCACCGAAACGACGGACCCTCCCCTCCCGAAGCGTCTCGAGCGCGCCCATGCTCGACGCGATCAGCGTCGACGACGCGTTCGTGTACGTGATCGGGAACGAGCACGGACCCGAACCTCGCCTGCATGCCGTGCCGCTGGCCGGGGGCGAGCCGCGCTTCCTGATCGGCACGGACGACCCCCACCTGTACCTGGCGCGGCCCGACGGCGCGCGGTTGGTCGCCGCAGCGCAGCAGCAGCTCGTTCAGCTCGACCGCGCGGGCGGCCCCATCGAGCGCCTGGCGACGCTGCCCCCCGGCCGCTTGTGGGCGTTCGAGCGGGCGGGTCCGTTCGTGTACGGCACGCTGCCCGCGACGAACGGCGGCGGGTTGTTCCGCGTCCCGAGCGACGGCGGCGACGTCACGTGGCTCGCGCGCGGGCGCCCGACGGGCTTGGCCACACGCGACGGCAACGTCGCGGTCGCGAACGAGGGGCGCGTGTACCTCCTCGACGAACACGGCGCCGAGCGCGCCGTCACCCCCGCTGTCGCCGACGGAGCAGCGCCCGAGACCCCAGCCTATCTCTGCTTTATGGGCGACGAGCTCGTGTTCTCGACCACGGTCGGCCTCGTCGCGTGGGACCCGCGAACGGGTGCGCGCCGCCTGATCGCGGGCGCCCGCGTGGCCAGCCTCGCCCGGGTCGGCGACGCGTTGGTCTACACGACGTACACGAGCAAGAAGACCGACCCGTGGATGTGCCGGGTGCGAGCGGACGCGCCGGGCGCCCCGGAAGGGCTGGTGTACGGGCGGTCGAAGGGCGGCGACATCGCCGTCGGGCCCACAGTCCTCGCCTGGCTCGACGATTGGGACGGCGGCGCGTTCGTGGTCGACCTCGCGGCGCTGCCCTGAAGCGGCATGGGCGTCGCGCAAGGCTCGGATCGTCGGCGCCCGAGCCCAAAGCGACGGGCGGAGCTTGCGAAGCGGTTGATCCCGGCAGCCAACCTCACTGGGGGCCGAAGAACACCACGACCCGCTCGCCCCAGGCTCGACGTATTCGTCGGACGCGGGACAGATCGGGGACGCTGCCTCCTCCGGCCCGCCTCCAATCGCGGGCCTGAAGACCAGGGGTCGGCTCCGATAGGGGGGAGGTTGGAGCCAACGGCTGCCGTGCCCGTCCCTCACCCCCCACCCCGCACCCACACCTTGTCTTCCGATACAGATACCCTGCTTCGCACGGTGGCGACGTCGCCGTCACCGCTCTCGCGCCAGGCCCAAAGCTGGTCCAGTGGGAGTCCGGCTTCACATGCGCTGGGAACACAGGTGTCCACTTCTGGGCTCACGTGGCCTCCCGCGCCGCTTCACCTCTCCCCAATCGGCCTACAGCGCGCACGCCTCGGACAACCACGCCCCGTCCGTGTACGGCAAGAGCTCGGGCGGCGTCGGGCTCACCGGCACCGTCACCGCGTCCGGACCGTCCGGCAGCGCCCACCCGTACGTCCCACAACCCGACGCCGTGCACGACACCGCCGCGCTCCCCGAGACGAACAACGCCCCGGCGTCGTTCCCGCACACCCAGGACGTCGCCCTGCCGATCGGCTCGGGGGCCGGCCAATCCGTGGGCCGCTCCCCCCCCACCGCGCTGACCAGCGCGTACGCCAGGTTCGTCGTCGACCACGGAGCGCCGTCCGAAGCGACCAGCCCCGCCGACTCCCACGCCGACGCCGCCGACGCCGGGTAGACCGCGACGGGTACCTGCGCCGTCCACTCCGTCGGCATGCTGCCGTGTTGACACCGCAGCACGCCGTCGAGCGGATGGCGAACACACGGGGTCTCACCGTGGTCGCCGAACACCACGACGAGCGAGCGATCCGCGACCCCGGCGTCCGCGAGGCCCTGGATCAACGTCGCGAACCGGGGCCCCGTGCGCGTGGCGCCGTAGTGCTCGACCTGACGCACGATCGTGTCGTACATGAGCGCGCGCGACACCGCGGCGTCGGCGGCGGATTGACCGTCGACCACTTCGATCAGGTCGTCGAACGCCGCGTTGTCCAACCAGAAGTCTCGGGCGACCCCGTCGGCGGGGTACACACCCGACGCGACCGCCAACGCGAACAGCTCCGCGCACGCCGGGAACTCCGGGTCGTACCAACAACGCGGCATGTGGCCGCCGACCTCGTAGTCGTTCACATACGCGACCACAGGCTCTCCGCGGCGCGCGTGGTCGAGCACGGCCTCGATCGCGAGGCGACCGGGCCGTTGGGCCTCTTCGACCGAAAGGACCGTCGCACCGTCGTACAAGAACGGCTCGTCGGCCTCCCATGACCATGGCGTGGTCACGCCATCACACACGGTCGGATACGCCTCGAACGTCGGGTTGTCCGATCCCCACGTGATCGACGCGTGCAACGCGCTCGCGACCACCCCGAGCACCGACGGCGCGACGCAATCCGGCCGGGAGTACCTACGCTCCAAGCCGACGCGGTGGGTGGGCCACAGCAGCCGCGCGTGCGTGTAGCTGGTGCTCGTGGCCGGCGAGACCGCGCCCGGGAGGCACGCGACCTCGCCGATGCCCGCGGCCGCCGCCTGGAAGGTCCCGCATAGCCCCCCGTCGAGGGCGGCGCGCGCCGAGAGCGTGTCGGTCGCCCACAACACGACCACCAGCGGCCGCTCGTCCTGCTCGCTCTCGGACTCGCTCGCCGCGGTCTCCACGGCGGGCGGGCCCGTCTCCGCAGACGGGGCGTCGCCTCCGGGACGACAAGCGGCGATCCACAGCAGCCCGAGCGACGTCCTCATGCGCACGTGCATAGCACCGGTCGTGACGGGCCGCAGGTAGACGCTACAGCGCCGCGGCGACCCGAGTGCCCTGATCGATCGCGCGCCGGGCGTCGAGCTCGGACGCCACGTCGGCGCCCCCGATGCGCACCACGTTCATGCCCGCGAGCGACGCTTCGAGGCTCCGGTTCGGCTCCTGCCCCGCGCACACCACCACGTGGTCGACCTCGAGCACCAGCGACCGGCCGTCGATCAACACGTGCAGCCCAGCGTCGTCCACGCGCTGGTACGTGACCCCGGAGAGCGCCTTCACCCCGAGCTTCTGGAGGGTGGCGCGGTGGATCCAGCCCGTCGTCTTGCCGAGCTTCGCCCCCGGCTTGCCCGCGCTGCGTTGGCACAGCGTGACGTCGCGCGCGGCGACGGCCTCGCGGGGGGCCTTGAGCGCGCCGCGGCCCGAATACGCCCGATCGACGCCCCACGTGTCGAGGTAGCCGTCGACGCCGTGGGCGCCGTCGTCGTGCGCGAGGAACGCGGCCACGTCGAAGCCGATGCCGCCGGCCCCGATGATCGCCACGCGCGCGCCGACCTCCACGGTGCGTCGCAGCACGTCGATGTAGGACACCACCTTCGGGTGGTCCGCCCCCGGGATCGAGAGCGCGCGCGGGTGCACGCCGGTCGCCAGCAGGATCGTGTCGAATCCGCGCAGGTCCGCGGCGGTCGCGAGCGACCCGAGCCGCACGTCGACGCCCGTGATCTCGAGCCGACGCCGGAAGTACCGCAGCGTCTCGTTGAACTCCTCCTTGCCGGGCACCTGCCGGGCGAGGTTGAGCTGGCCCCCGATCTCGGCCGCAGCGTCGAACAACACGACGTGGTGCCCGCGCTCGGCGGCGGTCGTCGCCGCCGCCAGCCCGGCTGGTCCCGCCCCGACCACCGCGACCCGCTTGGGGGCCGCGGTCGGCGCGACCACCAGCTCGTCCTCGTAGCAGGCCTTCGGGTTCACGAGGCAGCTCGCCCGGATGTTCTTGAACACGTGGTCGATGCACGCCTGGTTGCACGCGATGCAGGTGTTGATCTCGTCTTCGCGGCCTTGCTCCGCCTTTTCGACCCATTCGGGGTCCGCGAGGAACGGCCGCGCCATCGAGACCATGTCGGCGTCGCCGCGCGCCAAGACCTGCTCGGCGACGTCGGGCATGTTGATGCGGTTCGAGGTGATCAACGGCACGCGGACGTGCTCGCGAAGACGGGCGGTGATCCAGGTGAACGCGGCCCGTGGCACCATCGTGGCGATCGTCGGCACCCGCGCCTCGTGCCAGCCGATCCCGGTGTTGAGGATCGACACGCCGGCGGCTTGCAGCTCCTTCGCGAGGTGCACGACCTCGTCCCACGTCGACCCGTCGTCGACGAGATCGAGCATCGAGAGCCGAAAGACGATGATGAAGTCCGCGCCGACCGCTTGCCGCGTGCGCCGGACGATCTCGAGCGGGAACCGGATGCGCTGCTCGAACGAGCCGCCCCACCCGTCGGTCCGCCGGTTGGTCTTCGCGGCGATGAACTGGTTGATGAGGTAGCCCTCGGACCCCATGATCTCGACGCCGTCGTAGCCGGCGGCCTTGGCGGCGACGGCGCACCGCACGAAGTCGCCGATCGTGCCCTCGACCCCGCGCGCCGACAGACCACGCGCCCGGAACGGGCTGATCGGCGACTTCTGCGGCGACGGCGCGACCGCGAGCGGGTGGTACGCGTACCGCCCCGCGTGCAGGATCTGTAGCGCGATGCGGCCGCCCTCTTCGTGCACCGCGTCCGTGATGACCCGGTGCTTGTGGACCTCCCACGCGTTCGACAGCCGCCCCGCGAGCGGCTTGACCCCGCCCGACCAGCTCGGCGCGAACCCGCCGGTGACGATCAAGCCGACCTTGTGACGGGCACGAACGCGAAAATACGCCGCCAACTTGGTCAACGGGCCGAACTGCTCCTCCAGGCCTACGTGCATCGAGCCCATCAGGACCCGGTTGCGGAGCGTGACGTGCCCGAGGTCGAGCGGCGCGAGCAGGTTCGGGTATCGGGTGTGCGCCAACGGCCCTCCGGCCGCCGGTCTTAGCACGACCGGGTCAGCGCGCGCGGACCCGGTTGTTGCGGGGGGCGTGCTCGAGCTCGACCAGCCCGAGCGCCTCCAGCAACGGGGGCACGTACAGCCCGAACCGGCCCCGCAGGCCCTTCTTCTGCCCGTACCACCCGCCGACCGGGTTGTCGGCCGACCGCCCCCACGCCTCCACCGTGCCCTCCGCGGCCGGCTTCTGCTCGTCGGCGGCGCCGAGCGGCACCCAATCGCCGTGCGCGCGCAGCATCGTGTGCAGGTCCTCGACGCAGCGCAGCAGGTAGGTCAGCTTCGTCGACCCGACCTGACAGACGAGCAGGGGCGGATCTGCGGCCTCGTCCCGGTACATCGTGTACTCGGCCGTCCCAGGTGGGGTGCGCAGGCGCCACGGGTCGTCTTTGGTGCCCGAGCCTTGGGGTGCTTCCATGGGGATCCTCCTCGCGCCGACGACGCGGCGACGACGGGTCCTACCGCTCGCGTGCCTCCCCGGATTGTACGAACACGACGACGTTCGGCGCGAAGTCGGACGGGCCGTCGGGCGGGTAATAGCCGCGATAACCCCGCGGCAGCCCGCCGGTCATACGCCGAAAGTCGCGGATGAAGTGCGCCTGGTCGAAGTAGCCGGCCGCCGCGCCGACGTCGGCGAGCGGCCGGTCCGGATCACGCATCAGCGAACGAAGCGCAGCCTGAAACCTGATGATGCGCGCGGTCGCCTTCGGACCGATCCCGAGCTGTCGCGCGAACAGGCGCTCGAGGTGCCGCACCGACGCGCCCGCCGCGCGCGCCGCCGACGCCACGCTCGCCGCGCCGTTGCTTTGAACCAACAGGTGCAGGGCGCGCTCGAACGCCCGCCGCCCGTCGTCGACCTGCAGCGCCTGCAAGAACCACGCGTCGAGCGCGGTCGCGGCGGCGTCGAGGGAGGGCTCGGCGGCGAGCGCGCCCTCGAGCTCCTCGATCGACGGCGGCAGGACCGCGCTCGGGGCCGGCGTGAGGTTGGTCCACGGCGCGAGCGGGCCGACGGTGAACGGCCCGAGCCCGCCGAGGCGGAACCGGACCCCGGCGGTGTGGACCACCCCGCGCTGCGTGATGCGGATCGGGTCGGTCCGCTGCGCGTCCAGGTTGCTCGACCCCATCCGCGACACCGCGCCGCCGATGACCGCGCGCTCGTACGGCGCGCCGAAGTTGAACACGAGGTCCGCCCGCCCATCGACGTACACGTCGACGCGCAGGTCCACCGGCCCGTCGCTGGCATCCACGAACCAGTAGTGCTCGATGAACGCCGAGAGCTGTGGAGCGGGCGGGCGAAGCTGGTACATCGGTGCGTCCGAGGCGGGGATGCTCGTTATCCGCCCGCGCGCTCGAGCCGCTCACGCAACGCACGAAGATCCGCGTTGTTCGCGCGGCGCATCGCCATCACCATCAGCGGCGCCGCCACGCGCGAGAAGCCAGACGGCGCGCCGCGGTTACGCAGCGTCATGCGCGTGCCGCCCCCCACCGCCTGCCACGTGTACGTCGTCTCCATCGGGAACGGGCCTTCCGCCGTCGACATCACCAGGCGCTCGTTCGGGACCAGCGCGCGCACCTCGTACGTGTAGACGAGCTCCCGCCCCAAGAACCTTGCTACGAAGCCGATCCGCGAGCCGACCGCCAGCGGGGGCTCGGTCTGCCAGCGCGCCTCCTTGATGTTGACGTACCACTCGGGCGCGTTCGACGGATCGCCGGCGAACGCCGCGACGACCTCGACGGGGCGCGCGATCACGATCTCGGTGACGACGTCCACCACGCTCCGCCTCCCCTTGGCCGGTGACCCCGATGTCGAGCTCGAACGTGATCTCCACCGTGGTGTCCGCGTCGGGGCGCCGGCCCGACACCTCGGTCGTGAACGTCATCTGCTGGGACGTGACGTAGTCCGTTAGGTCGATCGGCTCGACGTCGAGCGCGACGAGCGCCTGCCCGTCCGGGAACGACCCGGACGACGCCACCCGCGCGCGAGGCAGGCCCGGCCCTTCGACGTAGACCTGCAGATCGTCGATGAACGACAGGTCGCCTTGCCCGTCGAGCGCCTCGAGCGACAACGACACGAGCGCGACGCCGTTGATGTCGCCGGGCGACACCCCTTGGTTCTGCAGCTCCTGGGACGACACCACGTCCATGGAGACGAAGCCCTCGAACCCGAAGTCGACGAGCAGCTCCTCGAGCAGCGTCCCGGCCTCCACCACCGTGACGTCCGCGTCGCCGTACGAGATCGAGAACAAGCGGCCTTGGCAGCCGCACCACAGACCCGCCGCGAAGGCAGCGGTGACCCATCGATCGCGCACGCGCCCCCCTCATCGACCCCCTAACGCCGATGTTGGTCACGCACGCAGCGAACGACCGTATCTACCGACGATCGGGGGCAGTCGACCACGGAACCACGCCTGCGAAGCGACTCGCACCGCTGGCGGGGGTTGGCGCGAGCTGAACGTCGTTGGATCGATGAGCATCGTCGTAGCGGCGGTGGGCGATGTGGGCAACGCGTCGCTTGATCCGGCGGGGAGTCGGTTCGACGATCGCCGCGACGGGTTGTCCAAGGGGGTGGGCGACCGTGTGCGACCCGTCGTCCTGGCGTGAG
>CAIUDO010000490.1 GCA_903897935.1 uncultured Pseudomonadota bacterium | reverse complement strand
TGGACCGGGTCGACGCGCTCGCCGGTCGGGCGGGCGCTGGCGGCGATCTCGGCGTCTCGGGCGTCTTCTTTCGCGCGCACGGTGTCGAACCAGGCGGACCGGTCGGGCCCCGAGGCGGCCCGGTCGGCGAGCGACATCAGGAACCGTCCCGGGTGGGCCTCGACCGCGTGCGTAGGCTTGCGGTTCTTCTTCAGCGCCACCGGATCGAGGTTGATGCTGACGAGGGTAGCCTTCTTGTTGATGCCCTGGCCGTAGCCCATGCGGAAGTCGAACGGGAAGCCCGCCACGATCACGACGTCGGCTTGCTTGAGGGCCGCCGAGCGGTTGTGACGAAACTGTATCGGATCGCGGCGACCGAGCAGCCCGCGCGCGGAGCCGCCCAGGAAGGTGGGCACGCCGATGCGCCGCACGGCGTCGGCCAGGGTGCGCGCGTCGTCTGGGGTGAGGTTGACCATCGCCTGGTTGCCGATCACGAGGACCGGCTTGGATGCGCCGGCGAGCGCGGCGGCGACGGTGTCGAGCTGGGCGTCGAGCCGTGGGAACGGGAAGCTCACCGAGGGCGCCGACGGCAGCGGGATGTGCGGCATGTCGAACTGCCGTCGCAGGTAGGCCTTGAGGCCGAGCGTGGCGGCTTTGCCGACCGCCCCCTGCATCTTGTCGACGCCGGACTCCTTCATGTACCACTCGGCGACGGTCTCGCGCGGGTACAGCAGATCGACAGGGATCTCGAGGAACACCGGGCCGGGGATGCCTTCGGCGGCGATGCGCAGGGCGCGCTCGAGGTACGGCTCGATCTCCGACACCTTGGTGCAGCGGCCGCACCACTTGGTGACCGGCGCCATCAGCGACATCTGGTCGATGTCCTGCAGCGATCCGCGCCCCCTGAGCACCGTGGCGGTCGCGCCGCCGAGGATCACCATCGGCTGCTGGGCCATCTGCGCGTTCTTCACCGCGGTGATGGTGTTGGTGACGCCCGGACCGGCGGTGACCGCACAGACTCCGGGCCGACCCGTCATTCGCGACGCCGCGTCGGCGGCGAACGCGGCGGACCGCTCGTCGCGCACGTCGACGATCGCGAGGCCAGCTTGCTTGGCGCCCTGCAAGATGGGGGAGATGTGACCCCCACACAAGGTGAACAGGGTCTGGATGCCGTGGCGCGCGAGCACCGCGCCGACGATGGAGCCGCCGTGGGAGACACTCATGGACGAACCTCTGATCTTGGGAGGGCGTGGATGTCTTGGGTCCACCCGTGCGCGAGCGCGGCGTCGACCATGGGGCCGGCGAGCTGCTCGAGGTATCGGGTGAGGGTAGGGGCGCTGGCGTCCGGCAAGCGGCCGGACCAGATCTCGACGCCGAGGCCGTGCACGACCACGCTGGCGCGCCCGACGAGGCCAAAGCGCGCGGCGTCGGGGAGCGCGGCGTAGCGCGGGTGATCGGCGAGCCGGCGCGCGAGATCGCGGCGCAGCGGGCCGAACTTGTGGGCCCACGGGTGCTTCGTGAGGAACAACGCGGCGTACAGCGACGGCTCGTCGGCGGCGAACTGCACCATGCCGAGCCCAGCCGCGACCAGCGGATCGGTGTGCACGCCTCGCGCCACGTGGGCGGCGAACGCGGCGAGCGCGCGATCGATCACGGCCTCGTGCAGCTCGTCCATCGAGCGGAACTGTGTGAACACCGGCGCGGTGGAGCACCCGAGGGCCGCCGCGACGTTGCGCGCCGACAGCGCGGCCGGCCCAGAGGCGCGGACCAGCGCGTACGCGGCGTCGAGCACACGCTCGGGAGTGTAGCGGATCTTGGGCGGCATGGTGGCGTCACTCGGGTGTTAGGTAACGCATGGTTTTTAATCCGTCCAGGCCGGGCGGTGGTAGGATCTGGCGGGCACGATCGGAGGGCACGTGGAGCTACGTCGACGCAGGCTGACGGGGGTGCCGTTGTTGGTGGCGGGGGCGGGCGCGGTCGGCGTCGTCGGGTGCGGCACGGTCGCGACGAGCGGCAACCTGGTCGCGCCGCCGATGTACGAGGTGTGCGTGACGGTCGTTCCGCCCGACGCGACCGTGACGATCGACGCGGAGCCCGTCGAGGCGGACGGCTGCCTGGACGTGTACGAGGGCAGCCACCAGCTCGACGCGAGCGCGGAGGGCTACGCGCCGTACACCGAGACGATCGACGTCCGCGAGGACACGACCTACGACGTCGTGCTCGTCGAGGAGTAGGGCGTGCGCGAGCTGTTCGAGCTCGAGCAGTTGGGGGGTGTGGTCGGCGAGCGGGCCGCGGCGATGCGGCCCGAGGTCGCGGCGATGCCGTGGGGATCGTTGGAGGCGGGCGCGCATACGCCGGAGGCGGTCGAGGCGGCGCGCCGGGCGTGGTCGTCGGCGGCGTTCCAGGAGTTTCGCACCGGAGCGGCGTGCGCGGCGACCCTCCAGGCGCTGTTCGAGGCCCGCGCGCCCCTCGACCTCATCGCGGTCGCGTCGCGGTTCCCGCTCGACGAGGTCGTGCACGTCGAGCTGTGCGCGCGGCTCGCCGCGGAGCTCGGCGGGGGCGCCCCGATCGCGTACGATCCGGAGGCGATGGTGGAGCGGTTCGTGGACCGGGAGCCGCTGGCGCGGGCCGCGCACCTCGTGGTCGCGAACTTCTGCGTGGGTGAGGCGTTGTCGATCCCGCTGCTGCACGCCACGTGGAAGGCGGCGACCCACCCGCTCGTAAAGGCGGTGCTACGCCGCGTCGTCGTCGACGAAGCGGACCACGGCACGTTCGGGTGGACGTTCTTGGACTGGGCGCTGCCGCACCTCGACGCCGCCGAGCGGAGGGCGCTGGGGGAGACGGCGGGCCGCTACGTGGCGTCGGTCCGGGAGACCTGGTCGGACCTTCGGCGGCGCCCCCAAGCGCCGCGCGACGAGGCGTACGCGCTCGGCTGGCTCGGGACCGAGGAGTACCTGGAGCTCGCGGGCCGGTCGTTGGCGAGCCAGGTGGTGGCGCCGCTGGAAGCACGAGGGTTGTGGCTCTAGCAGCAATGCCGCTCACTATTAGTGATTACAGCGAGCGGCCGTCAGCTATCAGCCATCAGCCATCAGCCATCAGCCATCAGCCATCTGCTTGACCATGGCGCGATGGTGACGCAACCGACCTTCACCTGAACGCGAACAACCCGGTCGACTGCCGCTGAGCGATGCAGGGCTTTGACCGGGCTGAGCGCTTGTTCAAGGCCCCGCGCGGGACCGGCCGGCAGGCAACGGGAGGATACCTGAGCGGTGCTCTAGCGCTCCAGCCCGGCCCAGAACGCCTCACACGCGGCGGCGCAGCGGCCGGGTCGCTCGAGGTGCGGCACGTGCCCGGTGTGCTCCAGGATCTGCAGCCGCGCCGAGCGGAGGCGGCGCTCGAACACCCGCGCGACGCCGACGGGGAACAAGCTGTCGTTGGAGCCCCACAAGACAAGCGCGGGCGCCTCGATCTGCTCGAGCGGCACGATCGCGCCCTCCGGCCGGCAACGCTCGCCCTCGGCGACCAGATCGGCGGTGATCGCGAGGAAGGTGTCGGCCTTCCGGGACAAGTCGGCGACCAGGAACGGCCCGATCGGCCACGGGGTCGGCGGCGGTCGGTGGAACACCCGGCGCAGGAACGCGCGCAGCGAAGCGGGGCTGCGCACGTCGAACAGGTTGGTGCCGGCCCGAAGCTCGTCGTAGACCGAGGGGGTGCCCTCCGCCTCGACGCCGGCGGCGTCGAGCAGGACGAGGCTGCGGACGCGGGCCGGCCGGGCGTGCGCGAGCGCGAGGATCGTGGCGCCGCCGAGCGAGTTCCCGACGAGGTGCGCCTCGTCGACGCCCAGGTGCGTCAGCAGCTCGTCGAGCCAGCGCGCGAACGCGGCCACGTCGTAGGCGCGCGCACCTGGCGACCGGCCGTCGTGAAAGCCAGGTAACGCGGGCAGGATCAGGTCATGACCCCGCAGGCGGCGGGCCATCGCCAAGAAGCTCTCGGGGCGGTCCGAGAAGCCGTGCACGAGCACGACGACCGGTCGCCCAGGGCGCGCGACGCGCAGGTAGCGCAGCGTGACGCCGTCGGTGCTGGTGTGGTGGCCCTCGATGGCGCCGACCCACCGCCGACCGAGCGCCAGCGCGTGCTGAACGAGCCACGCGCCGAGCCGAGCCGCGGGCGTGACGATCGGGGGCAGGGGCTGCATCCGGCCCCGTCACGCGGCGCGTCGTGCCTCGCAACCGATCACGGGGCCCGTTGATACAGCGGCACCGCTCGAGCCGGCGGGGCGCCGCGGAGGGCGGGATCGGTGTGCACGAACACCCGCTCGAACCGAACCTCCTCCGCGCCGACCAACGCGGCGGCGACGTCGGGGCGGGCGCGGGCGCGCTCCCACCACGCGTCGACCGCGGCGCGATCGAACGGCCCGCCGACGCCCGCGAGGCGCCAGGTTCGGGCCCAGTCGGCGGGCTCGGGGTCCATCCACGCCTCCCGCGGGAGGACGCGCGCGACCCCAGCGGCGACCACGACGACCTGCAGCGCCGGCATCTCCTCGGGGACGGGCTCCGCGAACGTCGGATAACAGGCGAACGGCCAACCCGATCGCGACCCGCTGGCGCCAGCGAACCCGACGGCCAGCACCAAGGTGCCGAGCAGGACGGACTCGAGTGCGCGCGCGGGCGGCGACGGGCCGGCGCCCGCGCGTGGCCAAACGTAGAACGGGAGGAGCACGACCGCGAGCGGCCACAGCGTCGAGAACCGGATGTCGACCACCCACGCAGCGCCGAGGTGGAACCCCACCATCAACAGCGCGAAGACCCACCGGGCGCGCGGCGCGACCACCACCATCGGCGCTGCCAGCTCGAACGTGAGCACCGCGGCGCCCGCCGCGACGAGCAGCCACGGGTGATCCAGGAACATCGCTGGTGGTTCGTGGTCCCACGACTGCGCCCACTTCCACCACGCGAGGTGCTGCAGCGCGCCTGCGTGCAGCCAGCCGTCTCCGGCGATCACCTTGTGCACACCCGGAAAGAAGTAGACGCAGGCCAACAACGCGGCGCATGCGTGGGTCGGCACGCCGTACGCCGACCCTGCGGCCGGGGTCACCTTGGGCGCGGTCAGCGCCCACACGTCTCCGCACCGGGAGAGGGCGAGCGCGCCGGCGAACCACACGAGGTGGTGCGTGTGCATCGGGGCGCCGCCGAGCTGCCCGAGGCCGAGCACGTAGAGCAGCCCGACCGCGACGACCACGAGCGCGCGCCGCGGCCACACGCCGATCAGCGCGGCGAACGCGGCGACGCGCACGATCCCGGCCGCCCACCCGGCGAGGGTAGGGTCGACGAGACCTGCGGCGTACAGCGCCCGCAACGACGCCGGCAGGGCCGCGCTCGGCGGCAGCGCGTCGGCCGCGGCCTCGGGCGCCCCGGCGACGGGTGCGGCGACCAGCACGACGCAGCACAGCACGATCCGGAGCGCGGCCAGCCCGCGCGGATCCGCCGACCACCAGGGACTTGCGCCGAGCGTCATCGGCCCGCATTAGCGTCCACGCGGGCGCGGCGCGCTGCTACGATGACACGATGTTGTCCTTGTGGTGTGCCTTGGCGTCGGCCGACGAGCCGTCGTGGACGGTGACGGTCGATCCGCTGACGACGGCGATCGGGTTCGTGCACGTGCAGGTCGAGCGCGTCGTGGCGCCGCGGGCGTCGCTCTACTTCGGGCCGAGCTTGCGGCTGTTCGACGGGGTGCTCGCCCCGGTCAACGGGCCGTACGTCGGTGTCGGCGCCGAGGTCGGGGTGCGGGGCTTCTTCGGTGGGCAGGCCCCCGAGGGTGCATGGGTGATGGCGCGCGGTGTGGTCGCGCGGGTGTCGTCGGAGGGGAGCTCCGCACCGGGCGGCTACACGAGCGGGTTGATCGGCTACACGGCGGTGCTCGGGCCGGGCCTCGTGCTCTCGGGCGGCGGTGGCGCGTCGTGGTTCCGATATGGCGTCGGTGGCTACGGCGTATACGGGTTCGCGCCCGCGCTGCACACGAACGTCGGGTGGGCGCTGTGAGGAGGTCCGATGGTGACGCGGTATCGAGTCGAAGGCATGACGTGCGGCGGGTGCGTGAAGTCGGTCACCAGCGCGCTCGAGAAGGCCGGCCTCCGGGCCGAGGTCGTGCTCGAGGCGGCTGAGGCGCAGGTGGACGGCGCGCCCGACGAGGCCACGGTGCGCGCCGTGATCGAGCGTGCAGGGTTCGGTTACGGCGGCGTGGTGGCGGCCGCGCGGTGACGGTCGGAAGCCGGCTGCGGCGAACGGGAAGGTGGCGGGCTGAACGCCCGCGGTCCGGCGGGCGGAACGCCCGCGCTCCGGTAGCCGATGCGGGCTGGACGTTGGCGGCGATCGGGAGGGTGGCGGGCTGAACGCCCGCGCTCCGTCTTCCTGGGCGGGCCACAGAACCTACCGTCAGGTGCCGACGGCCCCCAGCAGCGCCTCGAGCCCTCGCCCCCACGCGCGGACGGTGGCCGGCGCGAACGCCCGCATGCCGGCGCCGCGGCTGTCGAACCGGACGACACCGTCCCCCGCCATCAGCGTGCGCACCTCCGCCCACCCCAAGCCGTCCGTGACGCCGCCGATCCCGTGCGCGACCCGGTCCGCGACGTGGCCGTCGGCGGTGATCTGGTACGGACCGACGGTGCGCGGACCGCTGCCCGGGCCGACGTACCACGCGTCCCGCGACGGCACGCTGATCGCCACCGACAGGTGGTCCCACCCGTGCGCCAGCGCCGTGTACGGGCACCCGGCGAGCGTGCCGGTGGCGCTCACCCCGCGGCCCATCAGCCCGAAGCCGTAGACGCTGACGTCCGACGACAACGCGCCGAGCGCGCGGCGCTGCCGCAGCCCCGCCGCGACCCGGTAGGCGAGGACCGCGGCGGCGAGCCCACCGTAGCCGACCACCATCACCGCGACGGCGGCCCCTTGCTGCACCGCGCGCATGTTCTTCGCGACCGGCGCCGCGTAGATCCCGGCCGCGATGGCCCCGGTGGCCAGCGTGACCCCGCCCGCCAGCGCCAACAACACGAGCCCGCGCGCGAGCGCGAACAGGGTGGAGCGAAGGAACCTCGGCATGCGCCTCCTTGCCGTCGACGGACGCCGCGCGTGGCGCGCCCCGGACCGCGACGCTAACCGCCCGCATGGTCCGGCTCTCGTTCGACGCGGTCGTGTTCGACATGGACGGCGTGCTGGTCGACTCGGAGTCGATCCACCTGCGCGCGTATCAACAGGTCTTTGCGCCGCTCGGCGTCGAGCTGACCGCCGCGCGCTACCACCAGCTGTTCGGCCGCGCCCGCGACCAGGTCATCCAGGACGTGCTCGGACCGTGCGCGCCAGACCTGCTCGACCGGCTGATGCGTGAAAAGGGGCAGGCGGTCGAGGGGCTCATCGGGGCAGGGGTCATCCCGGCGATCCCGGGCGCGCTCGACACCGTGCGCTCGCTCGTCGCGGCGGGGGTGCCGTTGGCGGTGGCGACGTCGAGCCGATCCCCGCGGGTGTTCCTCGAAGCGTTGGGGGTGCTCGCCCACTTTCGGCACGTCGTCGACCGGACCATGGTGACCCGCCCGAAGCCGGATCCGGAGGCGTACGCGCGCGTGGTCGGGCTGCTGGGCGTGCCGGCGGAGCGCTGCGTGGTCATCGAGGACAGCCCGTCGGGCGTGCGCGCCGCGAAAGGCGCGGGCGCGGCCGTGATCGGGCTCGCCACCACCCACGAGCCCGAAGCGCTGTGGCAGGCCGACGTCGTCGCGCGCGACCACGCCGACGTGCGCGCCATGCTCGGCGTCGCGGGCTGACGCGCAGGGGGCTACGTCGGGCGGCGTGAGGTGCGCGTGGGTTCCTGGTTGTTGGCGGTGTCCGTCGCGGCGGCGATCGAGCCCGTCCCGGTGGTGGGCGACCCGTCGCCGGTCGTGGTGACGGCGTTCGAGATCCCGCCGCCCGACGTCGCGTGGATCACGGCGGAGGACGTGTTCGAGTACCCGTGCTCGGTCGACGTCGCGGCGGCGGCCGACGGCGCGCTCACCGTCACCCCGGTCGCGTGCCCGGAGCCGATGGTCGCCGCCGCGCGCGACGCGGCTGGCAAGTGGGTCGTCCAAGGTGGCCCGTCGACGTTCCGCGTGTTGTTCCTTGCACGGTACAACCCCGTCGTCCGCGCGATCACGGTGCACGCGCAGGTCGACCCCGGGCTGGAGGTCGCGATGCAGGGCGTGCGCGGGCCGGCGGGCCTCAAGCTCGTCCACCCCGCCGTCCGCGTTCGGGACGTGGCCCCGAAGATCCCGAAGAAGCTCGCCGCAGACGCCGCAGGGGCGACCTGCGAGGTCCACGTGTGGCTCGACGACCTCGGTCGCCCCCAGCAAGCCGAGGTGGCGCAGTGCCCCGCCACCCTCCACAAGGCGGTCGGCGCCGCGGCGCTGAAGTGGCGCTACACGCCGCGGTTCGTCGACGGCTCGCCGGTCCCCATCACGCTGATGGAGTCGGTCGCCCTCGCCCCGTAGGTGCTCGGTCATGAGCCTTGAACCGCGATGATGCGGGGCAGGTTCCGTCCAGGGCCGTGACGCGGTGTCCTTTGCGGTGCGCGCGCGCGCCGCGGTCGTGTAGAATGCCGCCGTTGTCCCGCGGACGGATCCGCGGGCGCTGGAGGCCGCATGGCCAGCCGTGGTGTGCCCACCTCGACGCGTCCCTCTCGGTCCATCGCCCTGACCTCGCGCTCGTTCGCGTTCCCGGCGCTGTGGATCGTGCTCCCGTTGGCGGGCTGCAACCTGCTCAACAAGCCCGACGACACCGGCCAGGAGCCGACCACCCCGCCGACGGGCAGCCTGACCGCGCGCATCGAGCCCGCGAGCCCGATCAGCACCGACGACCTCTCCGTCGTCGTCGAGGGGGGCAGCGGCTCGTTCGGGTACGCGTGGTCGGTCAACGGCTCGCCGCGCGCCGACCTCGCCGACAGCACGATCAGCGCCGACCTCACCACGCGCGACGAGACGTGGTCGGTGGTCGTCACCGACGTCGAGTCCGGCGCGACCGGCACCGCGTTCGCGACGATCCTCAACTCGGCGCCGGTCCTGTCCGCGGTCACCTTCGAGCCGAACCCGGTCGGCAGCGCCGACGATCTCCAGGCGGTCCCCGACGGATCCGACCCGGACGGCGACTTCTTGTCCTACACCTACGCGTGGGCCGTCGACGGCGTGCCGTACTCGGGGGCGGGCAGCGTCATCCCCGCCGAGGTGATCGAGCGCGGCCAGGTCTGGTCGGTGAGCGTCTACGGGTCGGACGGGGAGTACACCACCTCGACCGTCACGGCCGAGATCGAGGTCACCAACGCCCTGCCCGAGGTGCTGAGCGTCACGGTCGAGCCGACCGTCGCCGACACCAACGCCGTCCTCGTCGCCACCGCCGAAGGCTCCGACCCCGACGGCGACATCGTCACGCTGACGTTCGACTGGTTCGTCGACGGCGTGTCGGTCCAGCGCGGCGAGCTCACGTCGCTCGACGGGTCGTTCTTCGTGCGCGGCAGCTCGGTGCACGTCGACGTGATCCCGAACGACGGCCTCGAAGACGGACCGGCGGCGTCGAGCACCCCGATCGTCATCACGAACGCGCCCCCGTCGGTGGGTACGGCCGCGATCGAGCCGTCGGTCGTGTCGGCGCTGGTCGAGGCGTCGTGTGTGTGGGCAGGCTTCGACGACGCCGACGGCGACGCCGATCTCTCCGAGGTGCGCTGGCTCGTCGACGGGGTCGAGATCGGCGCCGGCCCGACCGTCAGCACCGGCTACTACCGCGGCGACTCGTTGGTCTGTGAGGTCACGCCGTTCGACGGCACCGACTATGGCGCCCCGATCGAGACGTCCGTCGTGGTCCTCAACACCGCGCCCTCGGTGGCGTCGGTGTCGATCGACCCGTTGCCCGCCTCTGCCACGACCGATCTCACGTGCTCGTGGGCCGGCTACTTCGACATCGACAGCGATCCCGACCGCTCGACGGTGGTCTGGACTGCGGACGGCGTCGAGGTCGGCACCGCCGCGGTGCTGCCGGCTGGCACGGTCGAAGGCGGCCAGACCCTGGTGTGCACCGTCACCCCGTACGACGGCATCACCCGCGGCGCCGCGGTCTCCGCTTCGGTCGTCGTCGACGACACCGCGCCGTCGATCACCTCGGTGACCATCACGCCCGACCCGGCGTCCGCCGACGACACGCTGCGGTGCGCCTACTCGGGGTACTCCGACCCGGACGGTGACCCGGACGCGTCGATCATCGAGTGGTTCGTCGACGGCACGTTGGCGACCACGGGCGTGTTCTTCCCGTCCGCCACCGCGGTCCGCGATCAGACGGTCACGTGCACTGTCACGCCGTTCGACGGATCGAGCACCGGCGCGCCGATGTCCGACTCGGTCGTCCTGGAGAACGCGCTCCCGTTGATCGCGTCGGTCACGCTCTCCCCGGATCCGGCGTTCGTCGATGATGATCTCGAGTGCACCTACACCGGCTTCCTCGACCGGGACGGGGATCCCGACCTGTCGGTGCGCACCTGGACGGTCAACGGCGTGCCGGTGGCCGCTGGCGGTGAGCTCGAGTCGGGACTGTTCGAGAAGGGCGACGTCGTCACGTGCGAGCTGGTGCCGCACGACGGCCTCGAAGACGGCGTCGCGCGGAGCGACACGCTGACGATCTCGAACTCGTTGCCGACGCTCACCAGCGTCGACATCTCGCCCGCGACTCCGCGGGTCGGGGACACCATCACCTGCGCCGCGTCGGGCTTCGCCGACGCCGACGACGATCCGGACAACACCACGATCTCGTGGCGTATCAACGGCGTGAGCTCGGGGACGGGCCCGACCTTGACGGCGCCGTTCGGTGACGGCGACGTCATCATCTGTACGGGGACCCCGAACGACGGATCGGAGAACGGAGCGGCGCTGACCGACGTGGTCACGGTGTCGAACACCGCGCCGTCGATCACCTCGGTCACCATCACGCCGGATCCGGCCGATACCAGCGACACGCTGACCTGCGCGTGGACCGGCTTCTCGGACCCGGACGGGGACCCGGACCGGAGCACCGTTCGGTGGACGGTCAACGGCGCCGCGGCCGGCAGCACGCCGACGCTTGCGGCGGGCGTCGCCGACAAGGGCGACTCGGTGGTGTGCACGGTGACGCCGTCGGACGGCACGACGTCGGGCACGCCGCTCTCCGACTCGCTCGTGCTCCAGAACGCCGAGCCGGCGTTCACGGCGGCCGAGATCACGCCGGATCCGGCCTTCGTGACGAGCCCGCTCACCTGCGCGGGCGTCGGCTTCTCCGATCCCGACGGCGACCCGAACCGTTCGACGTACGCGTGGACGAAGGGCATCGCGCTGGTCGGCGGCACCTCCTCGCTGCCGGCGGGAACCGCGGTCAAGGGCGAGACGTTGACGTGCACGGCGACCCCGAACGACGGCACCACGGCCGGCGTCACGCGCGTCGACAGCGTCACGATCTCGAACAGCGTGCCGACCTTGACCTCGGCGTCGATCGCGCCGGCGGTGGCGGTCGCGGGCACGCCGCTCACCTGCTCGGGGGTCGGGTTCGCGGACGCGGACGGTGACCCGAACAACACCACCTTCCAGTGGCGGGTGAACGGCGCGGTCGCAGGCACCGGCGCGACGTTGTCGAGCGGCTTCAACGGCGCCGACGTCGTGCAGTGCACCGCGACCCCGAACGACGGGACGGCGAGCGGCACCGCGGTCAGCACGACCATCACCATCGGCAACACGGCGCCGAGCATCACGAGCGTGTCGATCACGCCGGCGTCGCCGACCACCGCGAGCGCGTTGACCTGCAGCTACGCCGGGTACTCCGACGTCGACGGCGACGCCGACCGGTCGCGGTACGCGTGGACGATCAACGGCGTCCCGTCGGGCAGCACCTCCACGTTGGCCGCCGGGCTGGCGGACCGCGGCGACACCGTGGTCTGCACCGTCACGCCGAACGACGGCACCGCCAGCGGCACCGCCAGGTCCGCCACGGTCGTGATCGGCAACGCCACCCCGTCGGTCGCGACCGTGTCCGTCACCCCGGAGCCGGCGTTCGTGACGACGGGCCTGAGCTGCGGCTACACCGGGTTCAGCGACGCGGACGGCGACGCGGACGTCTCCACCCGCAATTGGACCCTGGGTGCCGCGTCGGTCGGCACCGGCGCGACCCTCGCGGCGGGCGTGGTGCGCAAGAACCAGACGGTCACCTGCACGGTCACCCCGAACGACGGCATCACGGCGGGCACGCCGGTCGCCGACACGCTGACCGTGCAGAACTCGGTGCCGACCATCACCTCGGTCGCGATCACGCCGAACCCGGCCACCGGTAACGACGCCCTGACGTGTACGGCGGTCGGCTTCGCGGACGCGGACGGCGACCCGAACAACACGACCTACCAGTGGCGCGTCGGCGGCACGGTGGTCGGCAGCGGCGCGACGCTGAGCCCGGGCTCGTACAGCGTCGGCGACAGCGTGCAGTGCACCGCGACCCCGAACGACGGCCAGTCGAGCGGGACCGCGCGCAGCGCCACCATCGTCATCCAGAACGCGCCGCCGGTCATCACGAGCGTCACGCTCACCCCGGCCACGCTCACCACCGACTCGACGGCGACCGCGACCGCGATCGCGTCCGACGTCGACGGCGACGCGGTCAGCGTGTCGTACGCGTGGAAGGTCAACAGCGTCCCGCTGGCGGTCACCACGTCCACCCTGAGCGGCGTCTTGTACTTCCAGGCGTTCGACACGGTCGAGGTCACCGCGACGGCGTCGGACGGCTCGCTCACCAGCGCGCCGGTCTCGGCGTCCAAGACGGTCTCGAACAGCGCCCCGCCGGCGCCTTCGGTCACCTTCAGCGACACCACGCCGGTCGCCCAGGAGACGGACATCCGCTGCATCGTCACCACCGTGGCGTCCGACGCCGACGGTCACGCGGTCACCTACAGCCTCCGGTGGACGAAGAACGGCGCGAACTACACCGGCGCGTTGTCGTCGTCGGTCCTCACCGACGACACGTTCCCGGCGGCGAGCCACGCGATCGGTGACGTCATCGGGTGCTCGGCCACCCCGAACGACGGCTTCGCCAACGGCACCGCCGGCTCGGCCAACGTGACGTCGCTCCGCCAGTACAAGGGCTGGACCGGCAGCTCGTTGGCGCTCAGCGGCGCGTCGCGCACGCTCACGGGCGCGTCGAAGTCGGTAGCGGCGGGCGCGGACATCGACGGAGACGGCACCCCCGACTTCGTGTTCGCGGAGCCGGTCGACAACGCCGTGTACGTGATGTGGGGCGACACCGTCAGCGGCCTGACGGCGGCCCCGGCGGACGTCAGCACGGGCTACAACAAGCGCCTCACCACGACGATCGCGTCGGTGCTGGGCGGCGACCTCGACCTCGCCGACATCGACGACGACGGGCAGGCGGACGTGCTCGTCGCCGCTCCGGACGACACCGCGGGCGGGTCCGCGGTCGGCTCCGTGTCGATCGTGCTCGGCGCCGACTTGGCGGCTGCGCCCGCCACGTCGAGCGTGAACGGGCTCCGGGAGGTCGTGCTGCGCGGCGTGTCGTTCGGTGGTGGCCTCACCACGGACGACTTCGGCTGGTCGGTCGACGCCGACGGCGACGTCGACGGCGATGGCCGCCCCGACATGCTCGTCGGCGCGCCTGGCTACGACGACGGCTCGGCGTCGGGTGGCGGCGTGTTCGTGTTCACCGCGGCCCAGACCGACGGCCTCGCGACCGTGCTCGCCAGCGACGCCACCTACTGGGCGGCAGGCGGCGGTTCGGACGCCGGCACCATGGCGGCGTGGGCCGGGGACATCGACGGCGACGGGTGGTCCGACGTCCTGGTCGGTGATCCGACCGCCAGCAAGGTGTTCGTCGCCTACGGGGCCACCCTCGGCGCGGCCACCTCGTTCCTCGACCACGACCACGAGGTGACGGGCGGCGTCGACCTCGGCTT
>CAIUDO010000489.1 GCA_903897935.1 uncultured Pseudomonadota bacterium | reverse complement strand
GCAAGGGCGCTCGGCCAACCAGCCAGGCTTCAGACAAATGCACCGGCCAAGCTACCATCTCTGCGAGGTGCCGCTTGACGGAGCCCGATCTGCACCCATTTTAACTCGTACTTCGGCTATTTCAGCGGGCACCTCGTGATCTCCAAGGACGGCCAGGCGGCGGATTGGATTCCCTGGGAGTACTCCAACCACCTCGATGTGCCGTTGGACGAGGGGCGTTACGTCTGGTGGATGGACGGCTACTTCGACGCAATGCGGGTTCGGGTGGTGGACTGCCCCTTCCCCCGCCGTCGCCTCACCGTTCGGTGACCCTCGCGTCGGGGTCGGTGGTTGCAATCCTATTTGTGCTTGCAGTTGCTGAGGGAGGTGTCCGATGGTGCTGGTCGTCGCGCTCGCGTTCGGTGCCGTGGCTGGCCCGGGCGTCGCCCCGTGTGCCAGGTGGTCGAAGACCGGTCCGCGTCCTTGGCCTGCGTTCGCGCGCTGCTCCCTGAGTTGGTCATCACGGAGGACCGGGCATACTTTGGAGCGCACTCGGGGGCCGTGAGGCCGGACGGGACCGTCGTGCTCGACGTCGGGGAGGGCGCGATCTGGTTGATCGGGTCGGAGTGGGGCGTCGTCGGCGGGCGATGGGTGGGTGGCGAACGCGGCGACGCTGAGGACTTGAGCGCGATCCTCGGCCGGCCATCCATCACGGATCCCGTCCTGGTGGGCGCCGCGGTCGGCGCGCTGGCGGCCGGCGCGGCCGGGATGTCGGCGTCCCTCGTGGGTGGGGGCACCATCGGAGATTGGTCGGACCGGGTAGCGATCCCGGACGGTGGGTTCGCCCTGGTTGGCTCGATCGATAGCGGCGTGCCCGTGTGGTGGGTAGTGGCGCCGTCCGGTCCTGGCGGTGCGCTCGTCGTTCCAGGAGATGACGTTGTCGCACCCGCGCTGGCCGCTGCGCTCCGTGCGGCGGTGGCGGCGCCGGTCTCGGTGTCTCATTCGCGGGGCCGGTTGCTCGTCTTGTGGGGGTCTATGGCGGAAACGGCGGTATCCCCGAGTGATTGGCGCGGGTCGCCTCCTCCGTCGGTTGGTTGGGACACCAACGGGTGGTTCCGGTCCGCGTACGCCGTCACGCGTCCAGACAGGAGACCGGGTCGGCTGCGTCGGTGACGCGCCCGAGCTGGTGGTTCGAGGGCACGGCCCGCGGTCACCCGCGTGACCGCGCCGCCGGGTCGATAGGTTTCACCGGTGGTTTCCCGCCGGACCCTGTCGACACTACGCGTCTGTGGCTCGTGCCCCCCTGCGTCAGAGGCCCGCGTCGTGCGCCTCGGCGAGCAGCTCGTCCCACCCCGTCCAGCCCCATGGGCCCTGCGCGTAGCGCTCCACCCACGAGGCGTGCTCGGTGTCGCCGAACACGGTGAGGCCCGTGGCGAACGCGAGCTCGGGGCTGTTGTAGGTAGCGATCACCGAGGCGTCGAGCGCGTCGCGCATCGCAGCCGCTTCTTCGGACCCCGGATCACCGAAGTCGGCGATGCGACCCGCCAACGAGCCGGCGTCGATCCAGAAGTCGTCCCACACGAGGTCGGTGCTGTGGGCCTGGGCTCGCCCGCGGGCGAACGTGTCTGCGGAGGTGGCCTGGGCGAGGGCGTCGATCGCCAACGACGCGCCCTCGAGCGCGACGAGGTCGATCGCCGACTGGGTGAGCTCGCCGTTGATCTCGCCCGCGCTCCACGCCAGCAGATCCGCGATGACCGCCGGACCATCGCCAGGCTTGATCGCCGGGAACGCCGCGTCGTACGCGTAGCCGCCGCCGTCGACCCAGGCCTGGGACGCCACCATGGTGAGCGCCTCGCCGCGCAGGGCCTCGGCGACCTCCCACTGGCCCATGTTGCAGGCGTCGAACCCGACGACGTCGATCGGGCCGCGCAGATCGACGAGCGGCCGCAAGGCTGACTCGAGCTCGCCGTTGGTGACGTCGATCCTGCCGCCGTCGGTGTCATCCGACGCGATCCAGAACCCGCCGCCGTGGTTCCAGAACACGAGGGCGTAGTGCTGGGCGGGGTAGTGCTCGTGCGTCCACAACAAGAACTCGGAGAGCGCCGCCGGGTCGCCCATGTCGACCTCGCCTACGTCTTCGATCATCGGCGACACCGGGCCGTGCTGGTCGTCGGCCACGAATTCGTACCGCCGCGTGCCGTCCCACGCGCCTTCTTCGTCCATGTAGCCGGGGATCCGGTCGATCTGGGCGACGATGGTGGCCGGGCCGTACGCCGCGCGCTCGAGCTCGTCCATGTCGTGCGGGACGTAGGTCTCGAGGTTGTTATCGCCGTCGAGCCAGATCGCGATCGTCCACTCGCGCGCGGGCTCAGGCGAATCGGGCGTGGGGTCGGCGTGGGTCGGCCCGGAGACGGCCTCGGGCGGGGCCTGGCACGCGATCATGAGGAGCGACAGCACCACGGGTCACCTCTTGCGTCTAGCGCTAACCGCCGAACATGCTGGTGAACGTCTTGATGAGCGCGTCGCCGGCGCCGATGAGGCTCTCGCCGGCGATCACGCCGGCGCACACGGCGATCCCGAAGCGGTTCGTCCACTCGGGCGCCACCTTACGCAGCAGCTCCATGAGGATGGCGCCGATCGCGAACGAGATGGCCGTGTACACCTGGAGGGTGAACGCGAGGCCCACCGAGACCGTGCTCGGCATGTAGCGCACGACGTTCTTCGGGAGCGTCTTCTCGAGGATGGTTCCGACGACGCCGACGATCGCGCCGGCGAGCATGGCGGGCTGGGTGCCGGGCGGCATCGCGTCGACGCCGTTCGCGAACACCTCGGCGACCGCCTTCCACGTCGCGACCGCGGGCGCGGCCCACTCGTCGGTGAGCAGCATGCCCTTCGGGTCGGGGATGAGCACCATGTAGGCGGCGCACCCGACGATCGCGCCGGCGAACACGCCGACGGCCTGCGAGACGGCCTGGTGTTTGGGCCATGACCCCAGCATCGAGCCGGTCTTGAGGTCGTGCAGGAGGTCACCGCACTGGCTGGCGGCGCCGCCGGTCACGTTGGCGGCCATCAGGTTCGACGCGACGTTCGCCGGGTCGAGGATGCCGAAGGTGAGCTGGGTGACCTTGCCCATCGCGCCGACCGGCGTGACGTTCGTCTCGCCGGTCACTCGGCCCGCGACGAGGGCCATCACGAACGACAAGAGCACCGCGAGCACGGCCAGCCACGGCTTGATGTCGAACAAGTAGATCTGGAAGAAGCTCGAGAACACGAGCACGGCGAGCCCGGCCCAGAGCAGCGCCTTGCGCGGGATCGCCCCCGGGTCGACGATCGCGGCGGCGCCCGCCGCGGCGGGCTTGAGCGCGGCGACGATCGAGCGCCACGAGAAGGCGAAGCTCGTGAGCGAGCCACACACCATCATCGCCACGCCCGGCCACAAGAGCCACTTCACGCCGTTGGAGAACCAGCTCTTGTCGGGTGCGCCGGCCTCTGCCCAGCCCATGTCGAGCGCCCACGGCAACAGCAGGCCCCACGCGACGAGGCCGCCGAACAACATCGACATGCAGGCGCGCATGCCGATGATGCCGCCGACCGCGACCATCAGCGCGGAGGGATCGAGCGCGAGCGTGAGGTTGTTGGCGGTGTAGGACTTCACCGCCGCGCCCGTCGCGGCCGGGATGGCGAATGGCAAGCCGATCGGGTGCAGCGCGAAGAAGATGCCTGACAGCTTGCTCACCGCCCCTGCGGCCATGCCTGCGAGCAGCTTCTTGGCGCGTGCCAGGGCCTCACTGCCGTGCGCGTACATCTCCTTGAGCGTCTGACCCGTCGCGAGGCCGCCCGGGAACGGCAGCTTGTCGACCGTGATGAGCTGGCGGTAGACGGTCGCGCCGACCACGACGCCGACGAGTCCGACCGACATGACCCAACCGGTGAGCATCGGGTACGACAGCGTCTCACCGGTGATGATCGTCCACGCGGGGATGGGCGCGACGAGGCCGGCGGAGGAGATCGCGGCTGCGGCGGAGGCGCCGGTCTGCGAGATGTTGTTCTCGCCGATCGCCATAGACGGCCCGCGCGAGAGCGCAGAGACGAGCTTCCAGATCGCGAACGCGCCCAGCGCGGCCGTGATCGACATGTTCATGCCCCAGCCGATCTTGAGCCCGAGGTAGACGTTGCAGATCGACAAGAGGCTGCCGAGCACGGCCCCTGTGACGACGGCGCGCACCGTAAACCCGCGGTTGGGCTCGCCGGCGACCAGATCTTCGGGCTCATCGCTCACCACGACCTCCAAGCATCCATGTGAGACACGTTCGGCTGGCTATCCGCCTGCCACGCACGGGATCGCGGATCCGTCGTCGACGGAGAGCGCGCCACGCCCGCCCTCGACGACGTAGCGGACCGCGCAGTCGCGGGTAGCCTCGAACGAACATTGCCACACCGGCCCGTCGTTCGCGAAGCGGATCTCGGCGACGGTGACGCCCGGCTGAACCTTGATGGTGCCGGGCCCGGGCAACGCCGTGCCGGCGACACGCGCCGTCGCGTCGGACGGGATCCAGACGCGCACCTCGACCAGTCCGTCGCCTCGGAACGACGCCGCGATCGCCACCGCTACGACAGCGACGAACGCGAGCGCGAGCACGCCCGCCGCTGCGGCCAGCGCGGGCCGCACCGACACGGCGCCGGTCGGCGGCGGGGTGACGCTGCTCGTCGCGGTGCCTTGTGTGATCTCGTTGATGAAGCTCTGCTCCTCCGGGTCCGCCGTCTGGTCCGGCGACGTGGCCGTGGCCTGGTAGAGCGGCATCACCGTGGCCCGCGCGAAGTCGACCAGCGCCATCCGGTGGCGCCCCTCGACCGTGGCGATGAGCTGCTCGAGCTCGCGCGCCGACTCGAGGGCGGTGGGGCGATCCGCGCGCTCGTACGCGCACATCCTGGAGATGAGGTTGCGCAGGTCCGCCACGGCCTGCGGCGGCATGCCGGACGGCTTGACGTACTGCAGCTCGCGCTGCATCGCGGTGCGGTGGCTCTGCGGGTTGACCGAGAAGGTCATCAACGAGCCGGTCAGCAGCTCGTAGAGCGACATGCCGACCGAGTACACGTCGACCTTCGGGTCGTCCGGCACGCCGTCGAGCCGCTCGGGGGCCATGTACGGGCGCGACCCGAGCACCGTGGAGTGGGCGGTGGCCGCCTCGCGCCCTTCGAATTCACCGCGCGCGATGCCGAAGTCGACGACCTTCACCTCGCCGTGCCCGGACAGCAGCACGTTCGACGGCTTGATGTCGCGGTGGATGACCCGCAGCGGGCGCCCTTCGTCGCCCTTCGTCGTGTACGCGGCGTGCAGGCCGAGGCAGGTCTGCCGCATGAGGTCGAGCGCGACGGTGACGGGCAAGCCGCCCGGGTACCGCTCGATCAGTCGGTCGAGCGACACGCCCTGCACGTGCTCCATGACGACGACCGGGCGGCCGCCGAGCTCGATCAGCCGCTCCACCTTGACGATGTTCGGGTGGTTGAGCCGGGACAGCAGCCGCGCTTCGTCGCGGGTGCGGCTCATGATCTTCGGGTTCGCGACGTGCTCGCCCTTCAGGACCTTGAGCACGACCTTTCGACGGAGCGGGTCGCCGTTGATCCTGGCGACGTACACCGTACCGAAGGTGCCGCTCCCCAAGGTCTCCAAGACCTCGAACGGTCCGAGATGCGTGTCCACCCGTCTCTCTCCAGCCCGCCCAGATGCTAACGCGACGCCCGCCGGGCGCGGACGCCCATCGCGGCTCCTGCCCCTATCACGCCGATGAGCGCGGCACCGCCGAGCACCCACCCGATGCCCGAACCGGTGGGGTCCGGGAAGGTGACCGCGGCGCGCACGCCGTCGAGGCGAGCGTGCGCGATGTCCGTCTCCCAGGTGAGCGTGCCGTCGGCCGCGATCCGGTCGGCGTCGTTCGCCGACGGCTCGCCTGGCACGCGCACGTCCAGCGTCCACCGCGTCTGCAGCTCGCCCTCCTTGGGCTCGGCGACGGTGCCTTGCTGCGTGGGCGGCGCTTCGATCTTGACCAGCCACGTGCTACCCATGTCGACGATCTCAGGCGGGTACAACCACGGCGCGGTGCCCCACTTGCCTTCGTAGACCGAGATGAACGACTCACGAAACGTGGCGTATGCAGCGACGTCCGGGACCGTCACCTCGACGCCGTACGTGGTGCGTCCGGGATCTTCTCGCACGATCGGCCGGCCATAGGTGCCGAGGTGGCCGGCCACTTGCCGCTCGAACTCGTCGACCGGCGGCGCTTTGAGGATCTTGGCCATGCCCGGGTGCAGCGTGAGCGCCCACCGGTAGCCGATCGTACCGTCTTCGTGGATGTCGACGTCTTGTTCAAGCTCGTAGCAGCCCGTCGCGAGGGCCAGCAGGGCGGCCGCGCCCCCGATGCGGACCGACCTCACGGGGTCACCACGATCTGGTACGCCCGCGTGACCGGCGCGCCGCTGATGTCGACGTCGACGTCGCCGGCGGCGATGGTGCCACTCGACACGGTCGACAGCACGAACTCGGCCTTCGTGGGCGTGCCGGTTACCGTGTACGTCGTGCCGTCCGCCTCGACGAAGGTGCCGCCGTCTCCGAAGATGTAGACGGTCCGGGTGGCGTCGGCGTCGGCGTAACCTTGCACGGTGCCGGCTACGTCGACGAGCGTGTCGGGCACCGTCGTGAAGGTGGGGATGATGCTGTCACCCGCCACGAACACCGGGATCGTGCCGAGTGGCGACTCGACGCGGCCGCCTTGGGCGGGCTGCTGAGTGAACCAGTCGTACCAGACCGTGCCGCCCGGCAACGTGACGTCGCGGCCGGTCGCCCCGGCCTCGAGAACGGGCGCGACGAGCAGCTTGTCGCCGAGCAGCCAGGCGTCGGTGCGGGCGTAGTCGTCCTCGTAGACGAGCGCGGGCGGGAGCAGCATCGGCACGCCCTCGTCCGCGGCGCGCTTGGCCATCGCGTACAAGTAGGGGAACAAGCTCGTGTGCTGACGCGCGAGCTCCGCCCACGCCTCGGTGGTCTCGTCGTCGCTGTCGAACTGCCAGTTGTCGGCCTCGAACGCGCCGTGATGGGTGCGCATGACCGGGGTGTACGCCGCGAGCGCCGCCCACCGCAGCCACAGCTCCTTGTTCGACGGGTCGTTGCCGATCGACTGGTAGCCAGCGACGTCGTGCGAGAAGTACGGCACGCCGCTCGCCCCGGCGCCCAAGCCCATCGCGACGACGGTGGGGAAGCCGTCGTCGGTGTCGAAGCTGGTGCGCTGGTCGCCCGCCCACACCACCGGCGCGAGCCCGGCGGCGCCGGCCCAGCCGGAGCGCGCGAAGAACGTGGCGTCTCCGCTGGTGGCCTCGACGTTGAGCTCCTGCCACAAGACGGGCCACTGGTTGTGCACCGCGAGCGCGTCTTCCCCGGACGCGAGCACCGCGTCGGTGGGCAGCCACTCCGCGTAGTCGGCCATCCACCCGTCGAACCCGATGTCGCGCGCGGCCTGCATCTTGCCGAGCGCGAACGCGCGGCCGGCGTCGCTGGTGAGGTCGAGCATCGTGGTTTCGGTGAGGTCCGGCACGCCCAAGAACGTGTACGGAGTGCCGTCTTCGTTGGTGATCACCGCGTTCGCGGCCACGGCTTCGTCCCACGCCCGGCTGTCCGAGCCGATGAACGGCGCGAAGTACGCGAGCCATTGGATGCCGTCGTCGGCGAGCTCCGCGGCGAGCTCGACGGCGTCCGGGTACAGCGTGGCGTCGAGGTCCCACTCCGGCGACAGGTGGTAGCCGTACGACGAGTCCTCGCCGCCCTTCCAGTCTTCGGTCCAGATCGCCGACACGGGCGCGTCGAACGCGCGCAGGCGCGACACGACCTCCCGCACGCGCTGCGATCCGCGGATCGCGTCGACCCACGGCGCGAACACCCACGGCGGCGGCAGGAGCGGGCGGCCGTTGTACGCCGAGAACTGCCGAAGGGTGTCGAGCTCGTCGTTCGACGCCATCACGACGACGCGCAGCATGCCGTCGTGCCACGCGAGGGCCTCGAAGCGCGGCCCGCTCGCGCACAAGTCGAGGTCGACCCGGCCGGTGGTCTCGAGCAGGAGCCCCTGGTTGCGGTGGGGCCGCATCAAGAACGGCACCGGGTACGACGTCGCGTGGCGCGTGCCCACCTGATACCAGTTCGAAGGCGGGTTCTCGTCTTCGACCTTGCCGACGCCGGGCTCGCTCACCCACAACGAGAACGCTTGGCCGACGTGGTCGACGTCCATCGCGTGCAGCCCGGTGCCGAGGAAGTGGTCCTGGGCGTCGCAGTCGGCGGAGAACCCGACGCGATCCCCCGCCGCCGGCGTGAACTCGAGGTGCAGCAGGCCGTCGCCTTGTTCGTAGACGAGCAGGTCGCCGAACGGCGCGTCGTCGGCGGTCGCGAGCGACAAGTACACAGGAAGTACCTTGTCTTCCAGCTCGGCGACCGTGGCGTGCTCCGAGGTGTCTCGGGTGACGTCTTCGAACAAGAAGCTGCCGAGCTGCATCTCGATCGACGCGCTGCCGGTGCCGGAGATGAACCGCACGTCTTCGAGCACGTCGCCGTAGACCGAGTGGCTGATGTCGATGGTGCCGGACTTCTTGTCGACCGAGAGCACGAAGCTGCCGACGGCGACGTCGCGCGGGCCGGCGCACCCCGCGGCGAGCGCGCTGATCAACAACCCGGACCGAGCGTGGCGCAGCGACATCAGAACACCCCTGGGATCAAGCGGGCCTTGCCCTCGAACGCGGCGCGCCAGGCGGGCAGCGTCGCGAGCGAGCGTTCTTCGGTTCGTATCCTGTGCTGGAGCACGACGGCGTTGAAGATGGTCAGCGCGAGCGCGCTGGCCCACGCGCCGTGCACGAGCGGCAAGGCGGCGATCTCCAAGCACACGACGAGGTAGTTGGGGTGCCGGATGTAGCGGTACGGGCCGCTCGATACGACGCCGTCGGCCTCGGGCACGACCACGCGCACGTTCCATGACCGGCCGATGGTGCGCAGCGTCCACACCCGGAGCGCGGTCGCGGCGGTGAGCACCAACCCGGCGACGCCGGCCAGCCACGGCGTGAACACGCGCCCGAGCGCCACGACCTCGACCAGCGGCAGCGCCACGAGCAAGGTGTGCAGGGTCGCCATCGCGGGGAACAACCAAGGCTCAGCGACGAGCGCCCCCGGCCGGCGCCGGATGCGCCGCACCGAGACGACGACCTCGCCGAGGCGCATCAGCGCGGTGGCGAGCAACAACGCGACGAAGACGACGAACGGGGCGTTGCCCCCGCTCAATCCTCGCTGCCCTCGAGCTTGCGCGGCTCGAGCGTGGCGACGACGATGACCGACTGCTCGCCCATCATCACCGACACGTCGAGCTCGCGCTCGGCGTCGAGGAACGTGGTGCGGTTGAGCTCGTCGTCCATGCGGCCGTCTTCTTCCTGGCCCGCCTGGACGAACCCGACGCGCGAGAACGCGTCGTACCAGCTCTGGGTGAGCTCGGGCACCGTGCCGCCTGGGAACGAGACCGACATGAGGTGGGCGTCGGACGCCTGGATCACGCCGCCGTCGACCGGGAGCTGCATCTGGGCCCACGGGTCGACCAGCGGGACGGGGTCGGTCGGGCTCGACACGTCGTCGCCGCCCATGCAGGCCAGAAGCGAGGTGCAAAGCGTGACAAGAGCGACTACGGTGCGGCGGTGCATGAAGCGTCCCGGACCGGCGTGAGCCGGCGTCGCGGCACGTTAGCCGGATCGCGCGCGGCCGTCACGGGTGAGCGGGGCCGCCACGAGGAGGTGTCGTGTCCGCGATTCGGGTGGCTGCGATTTCGGGGAAGGGGCGTGGGCTGGTCGCGAAGCGGGACATCCCGCCCGACACGGTGCTCGAGCGGGCTCCAGCGGCGGTGTTGACCGCCGAGGAGTGCGACACCATCGACCTGACGCCCTTGAAGGACTTCTGGTTCCGGCACCCGACCGACCCCGACCGCGGGTGCATCGTGTTCGGGCTGTTGTCGGTGGCGAACCACTCGGAGGCGCCGAACTGTCGGGTGGACTGGGTGCATGACCAGCACGTGGGCTGGTGCGCGATGTTGGTGACGCTGGTGGCGATCCCCGAGGGCGCGGAGCTGACGCACCGCTACCGCGCGACGTGGTTCGAGGTGGTGTAGCCGGCCTGCCCGCGGTTCGCCGATGATCGGCGTTCCACGGTTGTGGTGATGGGAACGACCACGATCACATACGGCCTCGGCCATCCACGGGGACCGTCCTGCGCTTACGGCCGACCTACCCAACCAGGGGTCAGGTCGATCACTTTCGAAGTTGGCCCGCGCGAGACGTTAGAAACTGGATAACCGGCGACGAACGGGGCCGGATCAAGAGTGATCGACCTGACCCCGGTGGGCGGCGACTTCGGCGTTGTCGTGGTCGGAAGCTCGTTGTCGGCGAGTTCGGTCGGCGCCGCGACCTGGCACCGCGGGTCGATCACGTTCGGCGTCGGCCATTCACGGGGACCGTCCTGCGCTTACGGCCGACCCACCCAACCAGGACCGAACCCGGGGACCCAACCAGGGGTCAGGGGACCCAACCCTGGGTCAGGTCGATCACTTTCGAAGTTGGCCCGCGCGAGACGTTAGAACCCGGACAACCGGGGACGAACCGGGCCGGATCAAAAGTGATCGACCTGACCCCTGTTTGGGCGGCGCCGGCGTTGTCTTGTATTGAGGCTTGTTGTCGACGAGTTTTTGGTCGCGGCGTGGAATGTGATCGACCTTCCACCAGGGCGATCGAGACCGGCGCTTAGGCAGGGTGGGAGTCGCGCGGCTACGTGCGGCGGCGGCTCTGGCGCCGCTTCGCCGCGGGCGGAGGCCTCTTGCTCGCGCTCGGATCCGGCGTGTGCTCCTCGAGCCACGCGAGCGCCCGCTGCACGATCTGGTACTGCGCGAGCGGCGCGCTCCCGCGCAGCGGCTCGGCGTCGTCCGCGTAGACCGTCCAGCCGAGCACGGCGCCGTCGCGGACCGCCGCCCGGTTGTTGAGGTGCACCGACACCCACACGCTGCCGGCGTAGACGATCTGGCCCGGGAACAACGGCGTCGGGTGGTGGCGGAAGAAGGTCATCAGGCCGGGCGTCTGCGTGTGCAGCACGTCTTCGCTCTCCTTCATGCGTCGACGCACCTCGCTGCCCGCGAGCGGGCGCGGCACCTGCAGCTCGAGCCCGACGTGATGGGCCATCGAACGACCAGCGTTGGCGATCAACGCCCGGAACTGCAGCAACACCTGCGGCCCGCGGGGATCACCCTCGTACGGTTCGAGCTCTCCGTACGGCCCGAGGCGCGACAACGCGAGCCGCGGGTGGCGCGTCCGTCGCAGCACGTCTTGCACGTGCAGGTGGCCCATCGGCCGGGACTTGCCGGCGATGCGCAGGTAGTAGCGGTGGTCCTTCGCTTGGTGCGGCGCGTCTTCGCTCGCCGGCAGGTCGATGACGTACACCGCGTGCCCGGGGCGGATGCGGCTCGCCGGGTCGTCGCTGGTGACCTCGAACACGTTGCAGCGCCGCAACGGCGGGTCGACGGCCATCGGGACGACGTCTTCGAGCCACGCCCGCGTGCCGCCGCCTTTGAGCTTCGTGGTGACGCCGCCGTCGATGTGCCCGAAGTCGTCGATGCCGAGGAACAGCCTGCCGCCCGCCCCGTTCACGAACGCCGACACCTGCTTCGACAACGCGAACGTGAAGTCGCCGGCGACGTCTCCGTCGGGGCCCACCACCCATCCGGCGCCTTTGAACTCCTGGAAGTCGTGCTCGTGCGGCTCCAGCCCGAGGAGCATGACCTCGGTCCAGCGGTTGGACATCCGAGACCCCTCGCTCACTCCACGGCGGTGAAGTCGATGAACGCGCCGATCCCGGGGACGGAGCCGAACAAACGGTTCTCCCACGTGTGGGCCCCGCCGTCCGCGCACGTGAACGTGAAGACGGGCGCCGCCGGCAGGAGGAACATGGCGCCGGCCGCGGCGTCCGACGACGCGTTGAAGCCGCTCGCGGTGCCGAACAGGCCGTCCGACGCGTCGGCGTCGAGGTAGTAGTCCTCCGCGCACCCCGAGCAGTCGATCTGAGCGCCGCTGACGGGCTGCTCGCCGACGTCGAGGATGAACCCGGCCAGGAACCCATCTCCTTCGAGCGAGCCGGCGTACGCGAGGTCGGTCGCCCACTGGGCCTCCACCTCGCGACGGACCACCACGGCGACCACGCCCGAGACGGCGTCGCCGTCGCCTTTGCCCTCGATCTCCTCGGCGGACACGCCGGTAGCTGCGTTCATCACGGTGTCTGCGACGGTGTTGTCGCAGTCGTCGATGCCGATGAACAGGCCGATCGCGGGGGCCTCGGTGAGCCCGGCGATGACGAACCGCCCGTCTTCGCACACCGCGGCGGACGCGAGCAGGGTCGGATCTCCGCCGGTGACGGCTGGCGTAGGGTCGATCGCGGTGGCGCACAAGCCCGCGGCGAGCGCGGCGCCGGTCTCGATGTCTGACACGACGCCCTCGACCCGGTAGCCCTCCGACCACGTGGACTCGTCGCCGCACGCGACGACGGTGGGCGCCGCGGTCTCGGTTTGGGCGCCTGGGCCCCCTTCGTACTCGATGCCGCGCCCGCACCCGAGGAACAACGACATGGCCAGCGCACCGGAGATCATGACGGAACTCCCGCTTTCTTGGACTGGGCTATACTATCGCGCCGCGCGGCGCTGTCGCCCGCGGGTTCGGAGTTCTCCCATGAAGCGCGGCTTCGTCGTCTTGTGCGCCGTCCTCTCCCCCGCCGTGGCCGTCGCCGGGTCCATCACCGCGCCCGCCGTCATTGGGGGGATCGACGCGAGCTCGGCAACCCCGGGGGCCGTCGGCTTGCACTACAACCCGGCCGCCCTCGGTGGGACCGAAGGCTTCGACGTGCTGATCGACGGGTCGGTGTCGTTCGTGCGGGTGAACATCGAGACCACGCGAAACGGTGGGATCGACCCGAACACGGGCGCCGCGTACATCCCGTCCACCGCGCGCGTCACGGCGCCGGTGCCGTTCCTCGGGCTCGCGTGGAAGCCGATCGACCAGCTCGCGGTCGGGGCGTCGTTCAGCATCCCGTTCATGGGCGGCGGCGACTACACCAGCACCGAGTCGGACGACGCGCTGCCGTACGAGGGTCCGCAGCGCTACGGCACCGTCGAGACGCGCGTGCTGAGCATGGCGATCACCCCGGCGCTCGCGGTCACGCCGGTCAAGGGGCTGCACCTCGGGTTCGGCCTCCCGATCCACCTCGACTCCATGAGCGTGCTCCGGGCCAGCGACCCGCTCGGCACCGAGGGGGTGCCGGTGGATCAGGTCGGCGGTGAGGTCACCGACCCGTACGGCGCGGACGTCGTCTTGTCCGGCGAGACGAGCGGCACGCACTTGTCTTGGATGACCGGGATCTATGTCGACGCGCTAGAGCCGGTCACGCTCGGCGTCGGGTTCCGCAGCGGGGGCCTGCTCGACGTGACGGGCCCCGGCGAGGTCGTCGCGCCCGAGGCGTTCGGCGGCGTCACCGTCCCGGCGGACGTCGGTCTCGAGTTCCAGCTCCCGCCGATCCTGTACGCCGCGGCCACCGTGCAGCCTACGGACGCGTTGTCGATCGGCGCGTCGTGGGAGTGGCAGCTCTGGAACACCTGCTGCGGCGGCGAAGACGGCGACATCATCATCTCGGTGCTCTCCGAAGACGGCGACGCGGTCGGCCAGGAAGACGGGCTCGGCCTCGACATCTCACCCACGATCTACAGCCCGCGCCGGCTGTGGAACGCGTCGAACTTCGCGGCGTGGACGGGTATCCAGGCCGCGGATCCGGTCTGGTTGGGGCTGCGCGTCGGGTACAACCAGTTCGCGGTGCCGTCGTACGCGATCAACTCGGCGAACCTCGACTTCTCGAACGTGGGCGTCATGGCCGGGGCGCGGTTCAAGGTCGCGGGGCCACTCGAGCTCGGCTTGAGCTACTACAAGTTCATCCTGTTCACGCGGACCGTCACCGACTCGGCGTGGAACCTGGGCGACGGAAACGAGCGGTTCTCGCCCGCCTACCCGTACACGGCGAGCGGCGACGGCGTGTACTCCGGCGCGGTCGACGGCGTGAACTTCCGGGTTGGCCTCGACTTTTAGCGAATGGGTCGCCAAAGTTACGGAACCGCGATAATCGGGTTCGTTCCTTTGGAGGAAACGTGACTCGTTACATTGGTTTGGCGGCGCTGCTCCTGGTCGGCTGCGGTAAGGACGACGAGACCGCGCCCGTCACGTCGGACACCGACACCGACACCGACACCGACACGGATACGGACACCGACACGGATACGGACACCGACACGGATGCGGACACCGACACCGATACGGACACGGACACGGACACCGAGCCCGCGGGGGGCTTCGCGATCAGCGGTACGGCCGTCCTGATGGCCGAAGGGGTGCCGGCGCCGGCGGGGCTGTGCCTGCACGCGGTCGACCCGACCAACGCGCTGTTCGGCGGCACCTACGAGGTGCTCGCGTCCACCAAGATCGGCGCGAACGGCGCGTACTCGTTCGCCGAGGTCTCCACCAGCAGCACGCTCGGCATCGTGCTGCTCGCCGTCGATTGCGCCACGGACGTGACGGTCTACCCCACGGGAACGGGGATCTCCGCCGGTACGTACGCTGGCCTCGGCGCCGGCGATACGATCGCGGACCAGCCGGCCTACGTGATCTCCCTCGACTTCGCCGACGGCATCAACGCCAGCCTCGCTACTGCGGGCTACCTGCCTGACATCTGGAAGGTCGGCATGTTGTACGGCACGGTGTACGACAACGCGCTGACGCCCCTCGACGGCGTGACCGTGAGCGGCGCGGCCGCGTCGATCTACTACATGGACGCCGACCCGGCGGACGGCCTGTTCACCACCGGCGCCACGGTCAACACGTCCACGAGCGCCGCCGCGTCGGCGGTGTTCGTGGTCCCGGGCGCGCCGATCACCACGTATACGGCCGAAGCGGATGGCTACACGTTCGACTCGATCACGCTCGGCGCGCTGCCGGGTCTGGCGTTGATCTCGGCGTTCTACGCCGACTGATCGTCAGCGCGCGGCTGCGGGGCGCGCCGAGCCGCGCCCTTACTCGTACCCTACGATCCTCCCCTCCGGCCCGAGGTAGCGGTCGGGGATGCGCGGCAGCGCGCCGTCGACCGGCTGGGCCTCGCTGTAGCGCACGAGCGCGTCCCACAGCTTGAGCTCTTGCACGCCTGGCGTGGCCGCGTCCGCGTCGAACACCGCGAGGTCGAGGTCGAGCGGCGCTCCGTTCTGGTCTTTCGGGTCGATGCGGATCGCGTCGAACGTCAGCCCGCCGAGGATGCCCATCAGGCCGGCCACGTAGCTGTCGACGGTGATGTGGTACAAGGTGGTGTTGCCCGACGACGTGTCGATCGGGACCCAAGCGCTGCCGTCCCAAAGGTCGATCGTGCGCGCGCGGTTGAACGAGCTGCGCTCCATGTCGAGGGTGCAGCGGAGGTTGCTGACCTCGATGAAGTAGTTGCAGCCGTAATCGGGCGACAACGACGCGGTGACCTCGCACGCGTCGAGCAGCTCCCCGGCGTCGACCCAGAAGTCGACCAGGGCGTAGCCGGGCATCGCGTCGGTGCCGACCCCCAGCGGGAGGATCCGGAACAGGTCTGCGAACGACTCGACGCCGGTGGCTCCGGCGAGCAGATCGTCTCGGATCACGCCCTGCGCCTCGAACGCGAACTGCACCGGCGGCAGGTCCGGGCGGGCCTCGTTGGTCGCCCACACGTACGCGTCGGTGATCAGGTTGCCGAGCCCCGACTCGGCGCATTGGTCGACCCTCACGTCGCCGGGGACCGAGACGATCGGCTCGTAGAACGTGCGCCCGATCTCGAGCAGCGGGCCCTCCTCGAGCGCGGTGATCCACCCGTCGACGAGCGCGGTGACGGCGGGATCTCCGGGGATGGTGTCGTCGAGCTCGTGCAGCGTGTACGACTCGGCGGTCCAGTCGTCGCCGTCTTGCACCAGCACGAGCTCTCCGAGGTAGCGCGTGTAGGCGCCGGCTTGCACGATGATCGTGCCGTTCGCTTCGACGGGGGCGAACAGGGGCGTGTGGCTGTGCCCGCCGACGATCACGTCGATGCCGTCGACCGCCTCGGCGAGCAGCGCGTCGGGGGAGGTCGCGGGGTCGTCGGTGACGCCGTTGTGGGTGATGCCGATGATGATGTCGACGCCTTGCGCCTGCAGCGCGTCGACGGCGGCTTGCGTGGCCTCGACCATCGGCCCGAACGACGCCGGCGCGACGCCGGGCGAGATGGACGCCGCCTCGTCGCCGACGATGCCGAACAGCCCGACGATGACGCCGTTGTCGAGCGTGTGCACGTGCGTGGCCGTGATGCGACCGGAGTCGAACAGGGCCTCCAGCGCGTCGTCGCCGGGGTCCTTCAGGTTCGGGAACGTGTTCGCCGACAGCAGCGGGACCGTGACCCCGTGCGCGTCGCCCGCCTCGATGATCTGCGCGAGCACCTGCGGGCCCCAGTCGAACTCGTGGTTGCCCAGCGTCATCGCGTCGTACCCGACGAGCTGCGCCATCTGCAGCTCGGCGGCCTCGGTGGTGCCGAGCAGCTGGAACAGCGCGCCCGCCATCCAGTCGCCGCCGTCGTACAGGACGACCGGGTCGGTCGTGGCGCCGCGGATCTCGTCGGCGAGGGTCTTCAGGCGGGCCATGCCACCGACCGTGCCGTCGTCCCCGGTGGTGTCCGGCGTGTACTCCGCGTTCGGGCCCCAGCCCAGCATGTGGCTCTGCCAGTCGTTGGTGTGGAGCACCGTGAAGCGCGTGACGTCGGTGTCGGTGTCGGTGTCGGCGTCGGTGTCGGTGTCGGTGTCGGTGTCGGTGTCGGCGGGAGCGGCGGTCTCGTCGCCTTTCCCACAGCCGACGAGCGCGGCGGCGAAAGCGAGGGTGACGACGAGCGACACGTGGGCGTAGCGAACGGTCATGAGCGACTCCTGAACGACACGTGGTCGTAGCGCGCGGCGCGAAGTTCGGCATCCGCGCGTCCGCGGGCACGAAGCCGGATCGGTGTGTACAAGGAGCGCGGGAGGTGACGATGGCGACGCTGCTGCTCGGCGCCTTGTTGGCGTGTGGCGCGAAGGAGACCGGTCACACCGCGACGAGCGCGATGCCTTACTGCGAAGAGACGGAAGATGCGCTCGGTTGGGACGACGCGTCGCCAGGAGGCGGCAGCACGCCGGCCGAGGCGCTGGCGGTCGCCGAGGGCACCCGCGCCGTCCCGCTCACGTGGTCGGCGGGCGGATCCACGGGCCTCGCGCTCACGGTCACCCGCGACGGGTCGCCGTCGTGGGTCACCTCGGTCGCCGTCTACCCGGACACCGGCGGTCCGAGCCCGTCGATCGGCGTCATCTGCGAGGATCACCTCGCGATGCCGGTCCAGGTCGGGTTCGTCACCGACGACGGCGCGTTCGCGGAGTCGTGGCCGGTCGTGATGACGTGGCCGGACCCGGTCGGGGCGGAGGGCGTCGACTTCTACGTGTCGTCGCCGCTGGAGTCGCTGGTCGGCGCCTGGCGCCCGGACGACACCTCGGTGCCCGACCTTTCGACGTACGACACCGTGACGATGGCGTTCGAGGGCCGGTGGATCTCGTCCGGCGCGTTCGGGACCGTCGCGGTGCTCGGTGAGAAGACCGGCCCGACCACGGCGAGCCAGACCGCGATCGAGGTGGCGCGCTGGGAGCTCGACGGCGAATGATCACCCTGCTCGCGCTCGTAGCGCTCGGCGCTGACCCGTCGCCCGACCCGCACGCCGAGGTGCGCGGGGTGACCGTGTCGTGTCAGACCTGGGGGTGGGAGTGGGGCACCGACGACATGGCCCGCACGCTCGACACCCTGGTGGGCCTGGGGGTCAATTGGATCGCGTTCCACCCGTACGCGGGCATCGCCGCGGACGGGACGGTGTCGTGGGACACGAAGGAGCCGCGCCCGGAGTGGATCACGCGCCCGATCGAGATGGCGCACGCCCGCGGCATGAAGGTGATGGTGGTGCCGCACCTCGCGCATTGGGGGAGCGGCTTCTCGTGGCGTGGCGACATCCGGTTCTCGGACGAGGCGTCGGTGGCCCGCTTCTTCTCGACGTACGACGCGTGGATCGTGCAGGTGGCGGCGGCGTCGGCGGGCGCGGACGCGTTCGTGGTGGGCAGCGAGCTGGACCAGACCGTCAAGCACGAAGCCGAGTGGCGGCGGACGATCACGGCGGTCCGGTCCGCGTTTCCTGGCTTGCTGACCTACGGCGCGAATTGGGACCGGTTCGAGCAGGTTCCGTTCTGGGACGCGTTGGACGCGATCGGGGTGCAGGCGTACTTCCCGGTGGGGAGCGCCGGTGAGACCTCGGTGGACGCGCTGCGCGCGGGGTGGTCGGGGCCGATGGAGCAGGTGCGGGCAGTGGCCGCGCGCACGGGCAAGCCGGTGGTGTTCACCGAGCTCGGCTACGACGACGGGCTGGCGGCGTCCTCGCGGCCGTGGGAGAACGGCCGCGACGGCGCGGAGGGCGAAGCGGTGCAACGGGCGTGTCTACGAGCCGCGCTCGCCGAGATCGCCGAGGATCCGGTGGTGCGCGGCGCGTTCTTGTGGAAGTGGTTCCCGGGAGACGCGCCGTCGTCGGACTTCGGGTTGGCGCGTGACGATCTGCGCGCGGTGGTGCGTGAGGCCTGGGGGGCACCCACCCCTACGCCCGCCGCGCGATGAGCGAGCCCGCTTCGGTCAGCGGCTGCGGTAGGCGATCACCCGCTCGTCGGCCAAATAGGCGTCGGCGAGCGCGTTGAGCCGGGGGTAGGGGCTGAGCATGTCGGCGGTGATGCCGTCGAGCGTGCCGGAGCGGATCTGCAACACCTGCAGCGCGGCCACGAGGTCCGCGATCGACAGCTCCTGGCCTCCGAAGAACGGCCCATCGGAGCCCGCGAGCAGACCCTCGGCGTACGCGAGCACCAGCTTCATCGGCCCAGCCGCGAACTCCGCGCGCATCGCCAGCTTCTTCGCGGGGTCGCGCTCGAACAGGCTGGGCAGCAGGGCGTGCGACAGCGTGTCGTTGAACGTGTCGAGCGCGCTGTCGACGCGCAGCGCCGCGAGCGCATCGGCCGGGTACAGCGCGCCGCCGATCCGGGCGACGTAGCGGAGCATCGCCGCGGTCTGCGTGAACTTCACGCCATCGACCTCGAGGACCGGCACCGCGCCGAGCGGGAAGTCGCCGCGCGCCTTGCTCTCCATGTACTGCGGGAACTTCAGGCGGTGATCCTCGAACGGCAGGCCGACCATGAACAGCGCGACGCGGATCGGCTCGGCGCGACCGGGGGAGTCGAAATAGGTAAGCTTCAAAGACGGCATTGTGTCGTTCCTGGGACGGGCACCGGCGCGGGATGCGCCGGCCCGCACGCCTAACGCGGGGCCGGGCCGAGGCGCGCGACGAGGCGGGCCTCGAAGGTGCTCCGGGCGTCGTCGCCGGCGGCGTCGACCTCGGGGGGCCAGCGCGCGCTGCTCCGGCGCCAGCGATCGAGCCAGTCGGGCCCGAGGAGCTGCCCACGAGCGGCGTCTTCGGGGTGGGTGAACGCGATCGTGGTCTCGGACTTCGGGCCGGTCGCTGGCCCCCTCCCTACGAAGAAGCCGGCGGCCAACATCGCGGCGCGGCAGGCCGTCGCGTTGGTGTACGTATGGACCGTCGTGCGCACGCACGCCCCGCGCAGCCGCGTGAACATGGACGGCGTCCACAAGTCGCTGTCGGCCTTGTAGCTGAACGGGTCCCAGAACACGACGTCGGGTGATGGTGCGTCGCCGAGGGTCTGTCGCAGGTCCCCGTGGATGAGGCGCCACTCGAGGTGGTCGTCGCGGTAGTGGCCGTCGCGCAGGATCGCGTAGGTCCCTCGATGTCGGGCCTGCGGAAACCGCGCGGGGTGGAGGGTCACCAGGCGGAGCGGATCGAGGTCGGCCTCGAAGCTGTACAGATGCAGCGGGCGGACGCGCGGGACCAGCAGGGCGGCGTACGCGTTGGTCCCGGCGCCGAGCCCGACGTCCCACACCACGAGCGGCGGCCCGTCGCGGTCGAGCAGCGCCGCCAGCCGCGACGGCGTGACATACAGCGCGCGCGCCTCCTCCAGGGGGTCGCTCACCGCGTGCATCGTCTCGCCGGTGCTGATCTGGCGAACCGCGGCGGACCCCTCGCCGCGGACCACCAATTCGTAGTCTCCGACGGTGGTGGGGGGTGGGGGGCGACGCCGCTTTGGGGGGGTGGGGGCCACGGGGTGATCCGGGTCACGCTGCGACAGTCTTGCGCGCTGATCATGGTAGAACGCCGAGAAGCGACCGTCGACGATCGCGCGGCGGGCCCGAGCGACCAGCGCGTGCACGTGGTGCAGGTTGTGGGTGCCGAGCAGCTGCCAGCCGAGGATCTCCTCGCACTTCACCAGGTGGTGCAGCCACGCCCGGCTCGCGGTGGCGCACACCGGGCAGCTGCACGCGGGGTCGAGCGGTCGCTCGTCGCGCGCGTAGACCCCGCGGCGCAGGTCCAGGCGCCCGTCGTCCGTATAGGCAACCCCGTGCTGCGCGTGCGCGACCGGGAGGATGCAATCGAAGCAGTCGACGCCGCTGTTCATCGCGGCGAGCAGGTCCGTGGGCGTGCCGACCCCCATCAGGTACCGTGGGCCGTCGACCGGCAACAGCGACGCGCTCAGCGCGGTCAGGTCTTCGCGCACCGCGGCCTCTTCCCCTACCGCGAGCCCGCCGATCGCGAAGCCGTCGAATGGGGCGTCGGTGAGCTGGCTGGCGCTGCGGGCGCGCAGATCGGGGAAGGTCGCCCCCTGCACGATGGCGAACAGGGCTTGCCCCGGGTTCTTCGCGGCGAGGCAGCGCCGGGCCCACCGCGTGGTGCGGGCGAGGGCTGCCTCCGCGGCGGCGTGATCGGCGTGCGCGGGCAAGCAGACGTCGAGCACCATCGCGATGTCGCTCCCGATCGCGCCTTGGGTCGCGAGGCTCGTCTCGGGGGTCAGGGACACCGACCGGCCGGACGCGGGGTCGAGGAACGTGGCGCCCTCCTCGGTGATCCGCGCGCCCAGCGAGAACACCTGGTAGCCACCGGAGTCGGTGAGGACGCCGCCGTCCCAGCCCATGAGGCGGTGCAGGCCCCCGAGCGCGCGCAGCGTGTCCGGGCCCGGCCGCTGGTGGAGGTGCAGGGTGTTGGCGAGCAGGATCCGGGTGCCGGCGCGGACGAGGGTGTCGACGGTCTGACCGCGCACGGCGCCGCGTGTCGCGACCGGCATGAAGCACGGGGTCGGGATGGCCTGGCCGCGCAGGGTGAGGGTGCCGGCGCGAGCCATGCCGTCGGTGGCGTCGAGGGTGAACCGCATGGCGGCCCGCTAACTTGGCAGTAGCGGCAGGTTGCCGGCGGGCGCGTCGTTCGGTTCAGTTGCTGAGCGACGGCGTCTCGCGGAGGAAGGCCGGCCCCTGGACACGGTCCAGGAGGAACGCCGCCACCGACGCGTCGGTGATGGTGAAGCCCAGGCCGAGGCCGTCCGCAGAGGTGCGCGTAGGCTTGGGCGGCCCCTCGGTGATGCCGACCAGTCGCACCGACACCCACTCGGCGCGGCTCGCCCGCAAGGCGGCTTCCATCCGGTCTTTGTCGTCGATCAGCGGCTGCGCCCAGCGAGCGAAGACCGGGACGAGCACCCGCCGGAACCACCACGGCCCGCTCCCGCCGGCGCCGAGGTTGGACATGCAGACGATCCGCGGCACCTGCGCGGCCTCCATCGCGGCGAGCGTGGCCTTCACGGAGTCCGAGACCAGCGTAGTGACGGTGCCGTCGCCCTTGCCGCCGACCCCGAGGCAATGGACGACGGCGTCGGCGCCGCGCACACACGCTGCGACGTCCGCCGCGACGGTCGGGTCGCCCTTGAGGACGGTGAGGCGCGGGTGCTGCTGCGTGACGCGGGCCGGATCGCGGACGAGCGCGGTCACCGCGAAGCCGCGCGCGAGGGCGCCGGCCACCACGCACGCACCCGTCTTTCCGGTAGCTCCAAACACGGCGATGTTCACTGCGGCCCTCTCGGTTCGATGTTCACACCGTGAACTTTACACGCGGTGTTCACGGTGTCAACATGAGCCCGAGGCGGACATGGCGCACTACCATCACGGGGACCTCCGGCACGCGCTGGTCGCGGCGGCGCTGCGGCAGGTCGAGGCGCACGGCGCCGACGCGTTCAGCCTGCGCGAGGCGGCCCGTGAGGTGGGTGTCTCCGCGAACGCCGCGTACCGCCACTTCGCGGACAAGGACGCGCTGCTGGTCGCGGTCGCGACGGTCGGCTTCGAGGCGCTGTCCGCTGAGCTGCAGCGCGCGCTCGGCGCG
>CAIUDO010000488.1 GCA_903897935.1 uncultured Pseudomonadota bacterium | reverse complement strand
GCGTCGATCGTGCCGAGCAGGCGCTGATGGTAGCGGACGTCGTCCGCGGACGGCTGGTCAGACATCGGTCACCTCGGCCGACGGCACGAAGCCGCGTTGGGTGCGCCGTCCGGGGACGCCGCGCGGGTCGATGGCGGCGACGCGCGCGCCGAGGTCCGCGCACCGCGCCGACACCGCGGCCATCCAGGCCACGTCGACGGGCAGCCCGCGTAGCAGCTCGGTGAACGACGACGGGTCGTCTTCGGCGCCGTACACCACGACGATCCGCCCGGCGGCCGCCTGGGCCGGTCCGACCGCCTGACCGAGCGCGGCGACGACGCGCGCCACGAGGTTGTCCCCGTGACCACGAAGCCGTCGCGCGAGCTCCTGCGCGTCTTCCGGTCCGCGCAGGGTGTAGGGCAGCGCGCCGGCGGGGTCCGGGTGCTCGGCAGGGGGCGTCCAGACGACGCGCACGGATCCGAGGAGGGCGCCCGTCTCGGGTCGGAACCGGTCGAGGTGGCGCAGGTGCACCACCGCGGCGAGCGGCACGTCGGGCAGCGGGATCGGCGCGACGATGACGAACGCGGCCGGCTCGTGGGCCCACTCGGGCGGCAGGCGCTCGGGGAACCGGGTCGACGCGTCGTCGTCGGGCACCACCGCGACCTCGAACAGCGCGTCGCCGTCGCGGCGGACCTCGACGCGCTGGGCGCCGACCTCGCGGAGCGCGGCGTAACAACGGGCCAACACCGTGACGGCCGGCAGCGCGCACGTCGCGAGGCGCAGCTCGGGGCGGCCGGTGCGGGCGAGCGCTGCGAGCGCCACCCAGCGGGACACCGGCACGGGCGGGCCGAGCGTGAACGGCAGGTCGGCGCAGAACAACGCGTCGTACAGCATGGGACCCCCAGGTCGGACCCCGTCGCCATAGGCGGCGCGCCGCGGCGGGTCGATGCACCGATGGTGCGTCCATGGTGCATCTGGTGCATGATCGGTGCGCAGGAGGGCGCGTGACGTGGTCGACCGAGGACGTGCCGGCGCCGTGGCGGGCCGCGGGCGCCGTCGTGCCGGCGGAGACGCTGGAGGGGTGGCTCGGGGAGAGCCACCACTCGGGGCGCTTGCGGCAGCGCGCGGTCGCCGAGGTTCGGGCGCGGCTCGCCCCGTTCGGGGTGCAGGCCGTCGTCTTGGTCGGCGGCGCGTGGATGGTGGGCGAGGCGGCCGGCGCGCACGGGTGGCGGGTCGGGCCGCACCCGGCGGGCGCCCCGTCGTCGCGGCAGCGGTTCGCTGAGGGCGTCGGCGACCTTGACGCCGCCGCATTGTGGTCGTTGGTCGACGCCTACGTTGGCGCGTGCCCGTCGCCGGGCGGCACGCCGACCCTCACGCGCATGGTCGCGGGCGGCCTCGCCGCGCTGGTGGTCGACCCGAGCTTGCGTGGCCGTCGTCCGGCGTTGGTGGTCCTGTTCGCGCCGACCGAGCTGCTCCCTGCCCTCGAGCGCGCGCTGACGACCGGGGCGACCGGGTGGGGCGCGGTGCTCGCGGTCGCGGGCATGCTGCGCGCCGACCGCTTGTGGGTGCACTGGACCGCGCTGACCCGCCTGCAAGCCGAGTCGCAAGGCGACGACTCCGCCGACGAGCGCCCGGTGCACGCCCAAGAGGTGACGGTCGCCGTCGGGCGCGCGGCCGACGCGTGGGCGCGCGCGGCCGCCGAGGTGTTCGAGGCCGCTACTGTCGCGATCTTCGCGCCCGACCCCGACGACGAGCACGTCTACGCGCTCGGGGTACACGGCACCGACCGGTACGCGTACGACAGCGGGCTCGTGCCGGGGGGCGCGTCGCGCGCGGGCGCGGGGTTCGGCCTCACCGCGGCGATGGTGATCTCGGCGGTGCCGGACGCTGGCGGGTCGCCGGTGCTCGTCCGGGAGATCACCACGCGCGCGGGGCTCGTCGCCCGGTACCACGACCTCGGGTTCGACGACGCCCAGCTCGACGGCGCGTTCATCGCCGAGCGGTACGTCGCGCCGGAGCTGCGGGAGGTGGCGCAGGCCGGGCCGTGGATCTTCACCGCGCAGCGGCTGCCGGTCGGGTTGTCGTCTACCAGGAGGAACCTGGTGATTCGTCTTCAGGGGCGGGCGACCGACCCGGCGTGGGCGTCGGCGGAGGACCGCGCGCGGGTGGGCCGGGACCGCAAGGAGCGGGTCGCCGCGTTGGCGCTGCGGGTGCACGCGGACCTGACGCGTCGGTACGCGGACGGGCTGGCCGCGTGGCGGGCGGGGCTGCGCGGGGAGGTGCTGCGGGAGCTCGACGGTCCGCGGCGACCGTCGGTGCTGTGTCGGGTGTTGGCGTCGTGGCTGTCGGCGCGCGAGGTCACCCTCTGGACGGTCGACGGCAGCCGGCTGGTCATGGCGGGGTGGTCGCGGCGCGACGCGACGCCGGAGCTGGAGTTCGACTTGTCGGAGCCGCTCGACGCGCGGGAGATGCGGTTGTTGCACGCGCCGCTGTACCCGCGGCGTCGGCAGGTCGGCACGGACGGGTTCTTCGGGTGGGCGGAGCTGGAGGAGTGGCTGGGGGGGCCGCACGACAACGTGGGAGCGGCGCCGATCGTAGCGGGGGGCCGCCCGGCGGGGTTGATCCGGGTGGACGGCGCGATCCCTCGCAGCGCCTCCGATCCCCGGCCGAAGAGGGCGACCTTGTAGCGGATCGAGACCGGGTCGGT
>CAIUDO010000487.1 GCA_903897935.1 uncultured Pseudomonadota bacterium | reverse complement strand
GCCGCCGCGCCCGCCACGAGCGACGCCGCCATCGACGTGCCCGTGCTCTCGCAGATCGTCGCCACACCCTCCCGCCACTGCGCGGACGGGACCGCGACGCCCGGCGCGGCGATGTCGACCCCGGGCCCGCGCGAGGTGCCCCGCCACGCCCGACCGCCGTAGTCCACCGCCGCGACCCCGATCACGTCGGGCCACGCGGCGGGCCACGCGACGAGCCCGACCTCGTTGCCGGCGGCGGCGACCACGATCACGCCGTGTTGACGCGCCAGATCGAGCACCGAGCGTAATCGCGCGCTCGGTGGCCCCCCGAGGCACAGCAGCACCACCTTGCAGCCCACGTCGACGGCGTGCTCGATCGCGGCCGCCAGGCGGGTCTGCGTGATGAGCAGGACCGAGCGGGTCATCCGGATCGGCACCAGCTCGGCGCCCGGCGCGCACCCGACCCGCACCCCGGCGGCGACGCTCGCGGTCGAGGTGCCGTGGCCATCGAACCAGTCCCCGACCAACTCCCGAGGATCGAGCGGAGACCCGTCCCCGTCGAGCAGATCGAGCCCGAGGTCGTCCCGCAGCGCAGGGCCCTTCTCCCGCAGCTCCGGGTGCTCGGTGAACCCGGTGTCGGGGTGCCCGATCCGGACGCCGGATCCGCTGCCGGTCGCGCCGATCGCGGCCCGCGCGACCGCGACGTCGTCGATCGCGCACGGCCCCCGCCCCCCGGCGCCGTCGGACCACCAGCGACCGAGCAGCGGCGTCACCTCGGCGCCCGCCTGCCGCGACACCCGACGCGCCAGCCGCCACGCCTGATCCGCAGGGATCGTCGCCCCTTCCGGCGGCTCCGCGCCCACGCCGTGCGCCGACCCGCCGCGCCACGGCGCGACCTGCCAATCTCCGAGGCCGGCGCGCTGGAGCGCCGCCACCATCGACTCGGCGTCGATGCGGTCGTCGGCGCAGTACAACCCTTCACAGACGGTCTGGTCCATACGTCACTCCGGCCCGTCGACCACCCGACCCCAGAACCGCCCGCGCCCGACCCGCACCGAGACGGCGTCGCCCGCCGATAACGTCGCTGCGTCCCGGATGACCTCGTCGCCGCGCGTCACGATCGCGTACCCGCGCGCCAGCACCGCTACCGGCGACAACGCGTCGAGTCGGCCCGCCGCCCGCGCGAACCGGTGCTGACGCGCCGACACCACCGCCCGCGCCGCCGCCTGCAACCGCCGCTCCAGGCCATCGAGCTGGCGCCGCCGGGCCGGGACCAGGCCCGGACCCACCGGGCCGAGGCGCCCCGCGGCCGCCGCGACGCGCCCTCGCGACCGCTCCAACCGCCAGGTCACCGCGCGGTCGAGCCGCGCCAACAACGCGTCTACACGCTCACGATCGCGGCGCATCCGGTCGGTGGGGTGGCGGAGGCGCTGGTGCTGCTGCTGCGTGGCGAGGCGCAGCGCGCTCAGACGACGCCGGATCGCCGCGAGCGAGCGCAGCTCGGCGGCGTCGACCCGCTCGATCAGCGCGCCCCGGTCGGGCAGCACCCGCACGGCCGCCGCCGACGGCGTCGACGCGACCGCGTCGGCGACCAGATCGACCAGGGTGGTGTCGATCTCGTGCCCCACCGCCGTCACGACCGGGATCGGGCAGCCCGCCAGGAACCGCGCGAGGTGCTCGTCTTGAAACGGGAGCAGATCCTCTTTGGACCCACCGCCGCGCGCGACCACGATCACCTCGGCGCGACCGTCTTCGATGAGCAGCTCGACCGCGCGCAGCACGCTCGGCGCGGCGAGCGGGCCCTGCACCTGACACGGCGCGACGAGCACGCGGGCGGCCGGGAACCGGTCCCGCGACACCCGCAAGAAGTCGGCGATCGCCGCCCCGGTCGGCGACGTCGCGAGGCCGATCGTCATCGGGAACGCCGGCAACGCGCGCTTGCGGCGCGGGTCGAGCAGGCCCTCGGCGGTCAGGCGGGCGACGCGCCGGTTCAGCTCGGCGGCCCACGCGCCGTCGCCGGCCCGCGCGATCCCGGTCGCGTACAGGTTGAGGCCGCCGCGGCTCGCGAACACGCCCAGCGTGCCCCGCACCAGCACCCGATGGCCCACCTCGGGCTTGTAGGTGAAGCGCCGCCAGTCGTCGCGCCAGACCACCACGGACAGCGACGTGTCGCCGCGCGCGCGGTCCCGGTCGCGCAGCAGCAGGTACGCGTGCCCCGACGACGGCAACGAGATCTGGGCCACCTCCGCCTCGACGATCAAGGCAGTGTACCGCGCACGGAGCAGGCGATCGAGCTCGTCGTGCAGCGCGAAGAGGCCGTATTTCCTTGGCTCTGTACTCACTTCTTCAAGCGCCGCACGAACACGACCCCGATGCCGAGGCACGTCATCGTGAAGGTGCTCGTCATCATCGCGATGAGCACGAAGATCGGCGCGTATTCCCACTCGACGACGTGTGTGCCTGCCGGGACGCGGATCCCCTGGAACAGGTCGTCGGTCTGCAGCGTGGCGACGGGCACCCCGTCGAGCGTGACGACCTGGCCCGGGTAGCGGGTCTCGGTGATCACGAGCCACGCGTCGCGGGTGAGCTCGAGGTCGACGGTCAGGCCGGTCATGCCCTTGCGACGGACCTTCGCGACGCCCGGTTCGCCCGCCACGCCACACGGGAGCGGGGTGAACGGCACGCCGTCTTCCCGCTCGACGACCGCTACCTCGGCCGGGTCCACCTCAAGCAGCCGGGCGAGCGCCTGCTCGTGGCCGACGACCTCCTCGACGCACCCTACGACAAACGCGCGCTCGAACGCCCGCTCGTTCTCGTACACCCGCACGGTCGCCGCCCCGCCCGCGTCAAGCGGCACCTCGAGCGCCTTGACGAGCGCGAGGTCGGGCAACGTGAGCTCGTGCGTCGTCAGCAAGAACCGAATCCCGGACAGATCCGCCAACCGACGGTTCTCGGTGAGCTTGGCGAGCTGGTGCTCCGGCGTCGTAATGCCAAGATCGAGGCCGACCTCCGCGAGGTAGGTCTCGTTACGCACGAGCCGCAGCGGCGACGGGATGATCACGTCCTCCAAGCCGTGGATCATCCCGAGGTTCGACGACAGCAGGTACCGGTCGAGCTCCTCGGGCACCCGGCGGTCGAACACCGTCGACCGGAACGGGCCGGCGACACCCAGCATCGGGATCGCGGTGACCGGCCGCTCGATCGCCGCTGGCGTCGGCGTGGTCGGGTTGAAGTCATACCCGAACATCCACAAGTCGACCGCGGTGAGCGCGACCGCGATGCGCGACGGGCCCTCGATCGAGATGCGGCCACGCAGCGCGAGGTCGATCGCGAGCGCGAAGCCAAAGATGAGGAACAACGGCACCCCGAGGCGGAAGCCCCACGGCGTCACGTCCGCCTCCGCCGACGCGATCAGCGCGCGCGCCCGCGCCCCCGCCTCTTCCGGGCCGCGCGCCTCGGGGGGCGGCGCCCCCGCCGGGGAAGCCGCGAGCATCTCGGGCGTTGGTGGCGGACGAATCAGCGCCTGGGTGAGGCCTTCCGTGAGCGGCTCACGCACCGACTCGAGGCCAAGTCGCGCCGCCCCGCCGAGCACGAACCCGAGCGCTACCACGGCGAACGACAACCGCGCGACCCGCGCGGCGTACTCCGGGCGCCCGATCAACCACGATCCCAGGCGATCCACGCCGAGCGGCGCGAGCTGGCTCACCGCCAGCACCACCCAGACGGTCGCTCGCACCGGGAACCGGAACCAGCCCATGCCCGGCAACATACGAAGCAAGCCGTAGAACGGGGTCGCCGGACCCAGCGCGACCAGCAGCCCCACCGCGGCGAGCGCCCACCACATGCGGGCCTGCCGCGTACGGCCAGCGATCAACGCCAACAGTCCGGGGATGACGCCGAAGTAGAACGCGTCTTCCAGGAAGCTCACGCCGCGCCCGATGTAGAGGTCGGCGCGGTGGTGGTACGTGACGAGGATGTCGGACGGCCGCTCGTACCCGAACGGGTACGGGAACACGCCGTTGAACACCTCCTCCAACGGCAAGCCGCCCATCGCCGCGAAGTCTTCGTCGACCCCGCCGTCGCGGTAGCCGAAGCTGGCGAGCTCGGCCGACCCGACGAGCTGGGGCGCCGCGATCAGCACCGAGAGCGCGACCATGCCCACGAACGCCGCGACGTGCGGCAGGACCGGCTTGACGCCCTCGGCGGCTGCTTGCTCGGCCATACGCCACAGCGCGACCCACGCCGCCGCGTAGCTCACGTAGAGCGCCATCTGCGGGTGCCCCGCGAGCCAGGACAAGCCGATCACGCCCCCGGCGAGCACCCACGCGACACGATCCCCCCGCGTGCCTCGCACCACGAGCGCCACCGCCCACGGCATCCACGCCGCGCTCTGAAACATGCCGAGGTACACGAGCTTCGTGATCAAAAAGCCGGAAAAACCAAAGATCAGGCCCGCCAGAAGCGCCGCGCGCATCGACCGGCCGAGCACCTTCGCCAACACGACCCCGCCGGTCGCCGCGAGCAGGTGGTGCGTGATCATCGACCACGTGAACGCAAGGTTCGCCGGGAGCACCGAGTAGAGCAGCAGGTTCGGCGGGTACAGCACCCCCGCCTGACCGTCCGCCATCAACGGGTAGCCGTGCGCGACCGGGGCCCACAACGGCAGGTCCCCCGACGCCCACGCCTGCTGCGCCCACACGCGCCACGGGTAGTGGTGGTGACGCAGATCATGAAAGAACCAGAGGTTCTGCCCAAACAGCGCGTCGAGGTTCCACAGCAGCACCCAGAGCACCAGGATGCCGATCGCGGCCAGGAACGCTCGATTCTCCGCCTGGGTGCTCATTCCGTGTAGCCCATCGCCTCGAGCATCGCGGCCTCGTCGGCCGACACCTTGCCCGGCTCCACCTCGACCTGCTTGAGGAACGACGCTTCGTCCGACGCCAACATGCCGCGGACCTGCTCGACGACCTCGGGCTGCCCGCCCGAGATGTCCGCGGCTTCCCCCGGATCGTCGTTGAGGTTGAACACGAACTCTCGGCCGGTCACGATGTCCTTGATGTACTTCACCATGTTGTTGCGCATGCCGAGCAGCGCGCCCTCGGAGAACGCCCGCTCGCGGCGGCCGACCAACGACAACCACAAGCCGCGCACCCGCGCGTTCTCGCCGTACGCGACCAGGTCGACGCCCTCGCCGAACTCGTTCTGCAGCCCGACGAAGTCGAGGATCGTCGGCGCCAGGTCGTACACGCGCACCTGGGCGGCCACCTTGGGCACCAACACCTCCGTGCCGGGCGCGCGGATGATGAGCGGTACCCGCAGCGTCTCGTCCCACAAGCCGTGGTGCACGTAGTCGAGGCCGTGCTCGCCGAGCATCTCGCCGTGATCCGCGGTGACGATCACCAACGTCTCGTCGGCGATGCCGTGCGCGTCGAGCTGATCGAGGATCTGCCCGACCAGCCCGTCGACGTACGCGACCTCCTCCCGGTAGGTCGCCTCCAGCACCCTGCGCTCGTCGTCGGTGTAGGCCGCCTCGGGGCCGAGCGCGAGCTTGGCGCGATGATCGACCTTGGGCTGGTCCGGCGTCCCGTTGTCGAACCCGGCCAGGCCCCACGGCTCGTAGGGAGCGTGCGGCTCGAAGAAGTGCACCCACGCGAAGAACGGCACGTCGGCGTGATCGTCGAGCCACTCGGAGAACCGGGCCTCGGTCTGCTGCCCGCCGCGCTCGAGCAACCACGGCGTGGACGCCGGATCGCCGAACGCCATCCACAGCCGCAGCACCCACTCCACCGCGTTGATCTGCCCGACCCCGGGGACGGGCGACAGATCGTCGTCGAACACCCGAAAGCCTTGGGCCAACCCTGTACGCGAGTGGACGGCGAACGACGACACGAACGCGGCGGTGGCGTAGCCCTCCCGCTCGAGCACCTCGGCGACGGTCTCGTGCGACCCGCGCAGCTCGTGGCCGTTCGACAGCACCCCGTGCCGGAGCGGGTGTTTGCCCGTCATCATCGAGGCGTGCGACGGCGCCGTCTCCGGCATCGGCGTGACGGCGTCGAGGTACAGGATGCCCTCGGCGGCGAGCGCGTCCATGCGCGGCGTCGGAGCGGCGTGCGGGTCCCCGTACGCCCCGACGTGGTCGCGGCGCAGCGTGTCGATGGTGACCAGCAGCACGTTGCGGTCGCCGGAGAGCGCGCCGGTGCCTCCGGTGTCGCGGAGCTGGTGCCCGAGCGACGCGATGACGGCGAGCACCGCCGACACGATCGCGCCGATGCCGACCCACGACAGCCGATATTGGACGCCGATCTCCACCCGACGCAGCCAGTAGCGGGCGTTGAAGTACGCGACCCCGGCGAAGCCGATCGGCATCAGCGCGAGGGCCACCGACGGCAGGATCTGCTGCCGGTCGAGGTAGAGCTTCAACGCGGACTGCAGCAGGTACCAGCCGGTCAACAGCAACACCGTGCCGGACATCTGCAAGGCGACGCCGCGCGAGGCGTCCCAGGTCATCGTGAACACGTGCACGACGCCGCTCACGATCCCCGCGACGAGGCCCGCGAAGCCCATCACCAGCACGGCGACCAGCGCCAGGACGAGCACCTCGGGCACGCTGAGCGGCAGCTGGGTGGCGGCGGCGAGCCAGCACGCCTCCATCGCGCCCGCGACCAACCCGAACCCGACGCTGCGCCAGGCGCCGTAACGCCAGCGCTCCGACAGCGAAGCATCAATGGTCATTCTTGTGCGTCCAGGTAGCCGAGTTGTTCCAACATCGCCCGCACGTCCGCCCCGCCTTCGGCCGAACGAGGGGCCGCGCCGCCGGCGAGCTTCGCGCCGAGGACCACCGCCAACGCCTCACCTTGCTGGCCCCGCTCCTCGAAGAGGTTGACCGTCTCCCCGGGATCGAGCCGCAGGTCGTACAGCTCGTTGCCGCGGCGCTCCTTGAGGATCAACTTCACGTCCGGGCGGCGCACCGCGTGGTCGATCGGCGGGTCCATCACCCGCTCGCCGACCGTCGACGAGAACACGTCGACGTCTTCGCACGCGCCCCCCGCCCGCAGCTCGGTGGCCCTGCTGATGCCGTCGCGCTCGGCGCCGTCGGCGACCCCGGCGAGATCGAGCACGGTCGGCACCACGTCGGCCGCGGAGGTCTGGCAGCCGTGCCGGGCGCCCGCCCGAACGCCGGGACCGACGACGATGAGCGGGACGCGCAGCGCGGGGTCGTACAGGTCGTCGCCGTGATCGAACAGGATGCCGTGCTCGGTCAACGACTCGCCGTGATCCGCCGTCACCACGATGATCGTGTCGCGTTCGAACCGGCCGAGCGCGGCGAGCACCTCGCCGACGAGCGTGTCGGTGAACGCGATCTCGGCGTCGTACTGCTTGGTCAGGTAGTCGACGTCGCGGATCGCGCGCTGATCGGCGGGCCAATACTCGGGCAGCGCGAGCAGCTCCCCGCCCGGCTTCGGCGGCCCGCCGGTGTACTTCTCGTGGAACCCCGCCGGCGGCGTGAACGGACCGTGCGGGTCGTAGTAGTGGATCCAGGCGAAGAACGGGCGCTCGTCGTCGCTCTGGGCGGCGAGCCAGCGCAGGGCGCGCGCGTTGACCTGGTCGCCGGTGCGCTCACGCGGCAGGTTGCGGAACACGACCGCGTCGAGCGCCTGCATCGGGGCGAGCTCGTGCAGGCCGACGACCGGCGAGAAGTCACTGTCGAACGCGTCGAACCCCTGGTCGAACGAGAACCGCTCGTGCACCGGGAACGCGGCGACGAACCCGCCGGTCGCCCACCCAGCGGCGTGCAAGGCGCGCGCGATCATGGGTTGTTCGCCCACGTTCGTGCCATTGGCGACCACACCGTGCGTGATCGGCACCCGCCCCGACAGGATCGAGAGGTGGGAAGGGCCGGTCTGGGGCGCGGCAGCAATCGCGAGATCGAAGGTAGTACCTCGATCAGCGAGCGACTGCAGATGGGGGGTGTCGATCGAGCGACCGTACATCGACAGGTGGTCGAAGCGGGTGGTGTCGAGCGTGAACAACACGATGTTCGGCGCGTCGGGGCCGGGTGGCGGCGCCGGCGGCTGCTCGGAGCGGAGCCCGCGCGCCATCCCGACGGGGAGGCCCAACAGGCCCACCACGCCGACGGCGACCCACGCGCGCCGCGGCAGCCGCTCGAGCGCCGGGCCGGTGATCCACGCGCCCGCGAGGCACACCGCGCCGACCGCGAGCCAGGCGCCGAGCACCGGCGGGCTCGCCAGCGGCGCGTTGACCAACGGACCAAACCGGATCATCACCGCGGCGTGCAGCAAGACGACCGACCAAGCGAGCCAGCCCAACCGGCGGCTCTTCACGGCCACCCCGGCGACCAGGGCCGGGGCGAGGAACGGGACGACCAGCGCGAGCCCGACCGCCCACACGATCACGTGGTCGCTGACCGTCCACCCGCGCCCGGACCGCGCGGCCCAAACGAGGTCGAACCCCGCCGAGACGACTGCGAGCGTGAGGATCACCATCGACGTGGGCGTTCGATCGTCCGCGCGCACGCGTCCTCCTGTCGGAGGCGGTTATCCGTCGGCCCCGGCGCTCACCCGATGCCACGGTGCAACTTCTGTGCATTCGGGGAGCCGGCCGGTCGGAGTCTGCGATGATCGTCCTCTTCGCCGCGCTCGCGCTCGCCAGCCCCAAGCGGGCGGCCCCACCCCCGCCCACCGCGGAAGAGGCGATCGGAGCCCTCATCGGGGCCGCGCTCACCGACGACCACGGCTGGACCATCCTGACCGAGCTGTGCGACGAGATCGGGCACCGGCTGGCCGGGTCGCCGCAGCTCGAGCAGGCCGTCGCGTGGGGCGTAGGCCACCTCGGCGCCGCCGGGCTGGCGAACGTGCGGGCGGAGCCGGTCGACGTCCCGGTGTGGGTGCGCGGGCCCGCGTCGCTCGTCGTCACCGCGCCGACCACGCGCTCGTTGGGTCTCCTCGCGCTCGGTGGGTCGGTCGCGACGCCGCCGGAGGGCGTCGAAGGGCCGGTGCGTGCGTTCGGCGACCTCGCTGCCCTCGAGGCCGTCCCCGACGGGTCCCTCGGCGGCGCGATCGTGCTGCTCGACCAGCCGTTCACCACCTACGGCGAGACGGTCCGTATCCGCACCCAAGGCGCCTCGGTGGCCGCGCGTAAGGGCGCCGCGGCCGTCCTGGTCCGCAGCGTGACGCCCGGGAGCCTGTACACGCCGCACACCGGCATGCTCCGCTACGAAGACGGCGTCGCCCGCATCCCCGCCGCCGCGGTGACCGTCGAGGACGCCGGGTGGCTGCACCGCCTCGCCGACGGCGGCACGACCGTGCGGGTTCGCCTGTCGCTCGCCGCCGAGACCCGCGCCGACGCGCCCTCCGCCAACGCGATGGGTGAGGTGCGCGGCCGTGAACGGCCCGACGAGATCGTCGTGATCGGCTGCCACCTCGACAGCTGGGACGTCGGGCAGGGCGCTCAGGACGACGGCGCCGGCTGCGTGATGGTCATGGAGGCCGCCCGCTTGATCCAGGCGCTGCCCGTCCCACCGCGCCGCACGATCCGGGTCGTGTTGTTCACGAACGAGGAGAACGGGCTCGCGGGCGCCACCGCGTACGCCGCCGCGCACAACAACGAGCGGCACGTCGCGGGGATGGAGGCCGACACGGGCGCGGGCCCGATCCTCGGCTTCCGCGCAGGGTCGGCCCTGCCGGAGGGCCCCGCGCGCGACGCCGCGTCGGCGAAGTGGGCCGCCGCCCTGGCACCCCACCTGCCGCTGCTGGCCCCGGTCGTGGTCGAAGCCCGGCTCGGCGTTGGCGGCTCGGGCGCCGACGTCGGGCCGATCCTCGCCGCGACGGGCGGGTACGGCGTCGGCGTCGACTTCGACACCACGAACTACTGGCCGATCCACCACACCGAGGCCGACACCATCGACAAGATCGACCCGGTCACCTTCCGCAAGGACGTCGCCGCCGTCGCCGCGATGGCCTGGCTGCTCGCCGAGGTCGAGCCGTGAAGGCGGTCCTGGTCGCCGCCGATGGGGCGCTCACGTGGGGAGAGGCGCCGGAGCCCGCGCCGCCTGGGCCCGACGAGATCCTCGTCGACGTGGTCGCGACCGCGGTCAACCGCGCCGATCTCCTGCAGCGGGCGGGCCGCTACCCCGCCCCTCCGGGCGCGAGCCCGATCCTCGGCCTCGAGGCCGCCGGCGTGGTGCGGCAGGCCGGGGCTGGATCCGGGTTCGTCCCTGGGGATCGCGTCGCGATGCTGCTCGCCGGCGGCGGCTACGCCGAGCGCGTCACCTGCCCGGCAGGCCACGCGCTGCGCCTGCCGGACCCGATGTCGTTCACCGACGCCGCTGCGCTGCCCGAGGCCGTCACCACCGTCGTCGTCAACCTCGTCGGCGAGGCAGCGCTCGCGCCCGGGGAGCGGGTGTACCTGCCGGCCGGCGCGTCGGGGATCGGCACGATGGCGGTGCAACTGTGCAGGATCTGGGGCAACCCGACGTGGGTGTCGTGCGGCACGGCGGCGAAGGTGGCGCGGTGCGTCGCGCTGGGCGCTGCCGGGGGCACCGTGCGCGCCGCCGGGTCCAGTGGGCGCTGGGAGGCGTTGATCAAGGACCTTAGAGCGTTCTCCGATGGACGAGGCGTCGATGTGGTGCTGGATCCGGTCACCGGCGACGCGCTGCCGGACGCGCTCGCGAGCCTCGCCGTCGGCGGACGGCTCGTCGTGATCGGCGTGATGGCCGGCCGCTACGCGAAGGTCGACCTCGCAAAGTTGATGGTGTCGCGCCAACGGGTCATCGGCTCGGTGCTGCGCAGCCGGAGCGACGCCGAGAAGACGAAGTGGATCCAGTGGATCGCCGCCAGGGTCTGGCCCTCGTTCGCCGACGGCTCGGCGCAGGCGCTCGTGGACGTGATCCTGCCGATCACCGAGGTCGAGGCTGCGCATGAGCGCATGCAGGACGATCTCAACGTCGGGAAGATCGTCTTGACCATGCCAAGGTGACAACGGCGAGCCACCACGCAGGCGGAGCAGGCGCGGAGGCGCACCCTGCGGGCGGCTCGGGCAACGGGGGCGTGCTGACGCCCAGATCGTCGCGGCGATCCTTGGGATCGAGCCCGAGCGCGACCTCGTCGCCATCCCCGAGGCCCCCGCCGTCGGTGTCCGGCGCCATCGGGTCGGTCGTCCAGATGAGGAGCTCGTCGCCGTCGTCCAGGTGATCCCGGTCGCTGTCCTGCGCCCGCGGATCCGTGCCGAGGTCGATCTCGGCCCCGTCGACCAGCCCGTCCTCGTCCGTGTCGGCGCGCACCGGGTCGAGGTCGTAGTACAGCAGCTCCGCGCCGTCGGACAGGCCGTCGCCGTCGGTGTCGGCGCGCAGCGGGTCGGTGCCGTAGAAGATCTCGGCGCCGTCCCCGATCTCGTCCCCGTCGGTGTCGGGCACGGTCGGATCCGTGCCGGTGTCGTGGACCTCCGCGCCGTCGATCAGGCCGTCCCCGTCGGTGTCGGGGAGGCTGTCGTCGGTGCCGGCCGCCCGCTCTTCGGCCGCCGTCAGCCCGTCGCCGTCGGCGTCCGACATCGCCGAGGCGGGCCACGGGACCACGCAGACGACGACCCACCACAAGCCGACCCGCATCGCGCCCCCTGGCCCACCATACCATCGCGACACCGCTGTCGCGGTCCCCGCGCCTCCGCCGACAGCGTCCCGGCGAGTGACCGTTGTTCCATGACTCACGAGCGGCACGGCACGTGCACAGGCGACGGGCGTCTTCGGCCCGCGCCGTGCCCCAGAAGGGCCGAAGATGGCGTCCTGCGGGGCGGGGATGGGCCCCGCTCCGTAGGACGACCCTCACGCGGCGACGTCGAGGACCCGCCGCGCCGCGTCGAGCTGCTCGGGAGCAACGTACAACCTGGCGATTCGCCGAGCGTCCGCGTAGCGGTGAAACACGTCCGCGACCTCGGGGAGCGGCCGCGCGCCGCCCGCGTCGTCGAGCACATACAGCACCGGCGCGCGCTCACGCTTCTGACCAATGACGTTGTACCGCGACAACGCGCCGGTCGACCCCGCTGCGATCGACAGCACGCCCGCTGCCGCCAGCCGGTCGGCCTCCGCTTCGAGCGCGACCTCGTCCGGGGTGCCGTGACGCTCGAGCACGCGGCGGTACGGGTCGCGATCCACGATGCGGGCGGCCCACGGCGTCTCACGACGTCGGAGGTGCATCTCCAGCGAGACGTCGTCGAGCCACGGCCACGCGTCGAGATCGGACGGGATCGACCAGGTGTTCTCGGGCGCGAGCACGTGCCGCTTGAGCATCTCCTCGTACGAAACCGACTTGTGGTGGAAGTACACCATCAAGAACATGTGGTGCCGCGCGATCATGAAGTCGTCGAAGGCGTAGATCGCGGCGCGGTCGAGCGCGAGGCGCATCACGCCGTCGATCGGGTGGGGCCGCAGGTGCGACACCAACCACGGCACGTCGACCTGACCGTACCGGGCGCCCGTGTAGTACGAGTCGCGCACGAGGTAGTCGAGCCGGTCGACGTCGAGCTCCGAGCTCACGATCTGCGACAACAAGCGGCGGTGGTCGAGCCCGTTCCCGTCGACGAAGAACCCGTCCCCTACCGCGACCTCGCCCATGACGAGCGCGGCGACGTGCCGCGTGGTGAACGAGAAGTTCGCCGCGACGACCCGCGCCAGCGCCGGGTGCTGCAGGATGGCGAGCGTGAAGTCTTCGTGGGTGGCGCGCCGATCCGGGAGCGCGCCGACCCACTCCAGCGCAAGCGACCGCACCGGCGGCATCGCAAACTCGGTACAGTGCGAGAACGGCGAGTGACCGAGGTCGTGGCAGAGCGCGGCCACCCGGAGCGCCGCCCGCAGGCTCGCGCGCCGCTCGGTACCGCCGAAGTCGAAGCCTTGATACACCCTGTCGAACGCCAACCCTGCGAGGTGCATCGCGCCGAGGCTGTGCGCGTACCGCGTGTGGGTGGCGCCGGGGAACGGCAGGTGGGAGAAGCCGGTCTGTCGGATCGTGCGGAGTCGCTGCACCCACGGCGTGTCCACCACCGCCCGTTCGGCCGCCGACAAGCTGATCGCTCCGTGAATCGGGTCCCTGATCTCCACGACGGCTCCTGCGCGCGCCGCCGTCGTATCGCGTCGGCGCCCCCCGTACGCGCGCCGCCGGAAGGCGACGGTGTCCAGTGGACCTCGCAGCCCGAGGTACGCCAGGCGACGGTGTGGGCGCCCGCCGTCGTTCGAAATAGACGTGAGCCCCGCCGTTCCAGGTCGGGTCCGGGGGCGCCGAGCTTGAAGTCGATTCGGGACATCGCGGATCTGCGCGCGAACGACGTCCTCTATCACTCGGCGTTCGGGTTCGCGGTCGTGCAGCGGGTCGAGCCGCGGGGGGCCGAGCTCAAGTGGGAGCGTGACACGCCCGACCTTCCGGTGCGCGTCGGCGCCGAGGTGATCCGCCGCGCATACGCCCGCTGTTCGCCCGACGGCTTCTTCGCCTCGGCGCTGCGGCAGCCGGAGCGCCTGCGCGCCGCCCTCGCCGACGACCCGACCGACGCCCTCGCCCTCTTGCTGGACGACCTCCCGGGGCCACAAGCGGCGCACGACTTACGCGACTGGGTGGTCGGGCGTGGCCTCATGAGCGGCCCTGCGTTCGACGCGTGGTGGCGGCGGACTGAGGGGTTGTGCCGCAGCGACCCCCGCTTCGAGACCACCAAGGGCCGCGTTGGGCTGCGTGGGCGGCAGATCGCGCTGCACACCCCGGTGCCCGCGGGCCTCACGCGCCACACGCCGCAGCTCGGCGCCGGTCGTCCGGCCGGCTTCACGGCCGCCCCCGCGGAGGCCACGCCCGACGTGGCGTCCGTCGTGGCGATCGCGATCAGCGGCGACGCGTCGTCTCCGGGGCGCGCCGACGCCGTCGCCACTGTGCGCGACCTCGGGCCGGACCTCGTGCTGCCGATCGTGTGCCGCCGCGACGACGCGCCCACCGCGGTGCCGCGCCTCATCGACGCGCTCGGGTGGACGCCGGATCAGCTCTCGTTGTTGGTGCACGGCCAGCTCTTGGAGGTCGCGCTGCGCCCGGCGGCGACCGGCTCGGCG